>JAJCYK010000293.1 GCA_029262935.1 Cytophagales bacterium
AATATCGATAGCTTCATTAAGCATTGGGATCGCGGAAGGCGCTTTAAACGCCGCAATCCAATACTCCAAAGAACGTTACCAATTCGATAAACCAATTGCTTCCTTTCAAGGGATATCGTTCAAGCTTGCCAAGATGGCTACAGAGTTAGAAGCAGCAAAACTGCTTACTTTTAATGCGGCACATTTAAAGAATCAAGGAAAACGAGTAAGTAAAGAGTCCGCTATGGCTAAGTACTATGCTTCGGAAGTAGCAGTCAGTGTGGCTAATGAAGCGGTGCAGATTTTTGGAGGTTATGGTTATATTAAAGATTACCCCGTAGAGAAATACTATCGTGATGCAAAACTTTGTACCATTGGTGAAGGAACTTCTGAAATCCAAAAACTTGTAATCGCACGTGATATACTAAAGTGATAAAGTTTGTTAATTAAATACTTCTTTTATAAATTTGCATCCCTTTAAACAAAAGAGTAGATGATAATAGTAAACGTAAAGGAAAACGAATCCATAGACAGAGCACTCAAACGTTTTAAGAAAAAATTCGAACGTACTGGTGTTTTGAAGGAATTACGAGGTAGAACGCATTTTGTAAAGCCGTCTATTCAAAGAAGAACTGAAAAGCTCAAAGCAGCATATCGTCAGAAGATGTATGCTAAGGAGAACTATTAATTTTTTTTACCATCCAATTATCATTAAGTTTATTTGAGAGGTAATCTCAAAAAGACTTGATGGTATCCTCATTCCTAAAATATCTAGAGTATGAAAAGCGATGCAGTAAGCATACGCTGTCTTCATATCGTAACGACCTAAATCAATTTGATCAGTTCGTTAAATCCTATCCAGAGCCAGGAACGGTAACTTCTGCTTCGCATCAGCATATTCGCGCATGGTTAATTACCTTGTTGGAAAAAGGTTTGGTGGCGCGTACAGTAAATCGAAAAATAGCTGCCTTAAGATCCTACTACAAGTATGCTCTAAAGCATGATATAATCGAAAAGGACCCATCCCGTAAAGTACGGGTATTAAAAGCCGCTAAGAATCTTCCGGTTTTTGCCCAAGAAACCGAAATATTAAAGACCTTAGATCAATTGGTGTATCAAGATGGGTTCGAAGGTGCCAGGGATAAATTAGTTATAGAGTTTCTTTACGGTACCGGGACAAGACTTTCCGAACTAATTAATTTAAACGAGCAGGATTTAAATTTGACCAATAAATTAGTTAAAGTATTGGGCAAGAGAAACAAAGAAAGGATCATACCTATACCAAGCCCCCTTGTTGAAGTAATTGCTAGTTATTTAGAGTTAAAAAGAGATCGTTTTTCTAATAACTACTCACCCTATTTAATCGTTAATAATAAAGGAGACCAAAGTTATCCCATGATGGTGTATAGAATTGTAAAAAGTATACTATTAACGATACCTTCATTGGAGAAACAAAGCCCTCATATACTGCGACATACCTTTGCCACTCATTTATTAAACAAGGGAGCTGAATTAAATGCTGTTAAAGAATTGTTGGGACATGCCAGCTTGGCTGCAACTCAGGTTTACACGCATAATACCATAGATCGATTGAAAAAGGTCTTTGATCAATCGCATCCCAAAGCATAGTTTTAACTTAAAATCAATTCATATGAATTTAAGAATGCACGCTGTTCATTTCGATGCCGACCAGAAATTGTTGGACTATATTAAAAAGAAAGTTGAGAAGCTAGAGACCTTCAACCGCAAAATTGTGGATGGGGAGGTTATTTTGCGATTGGAGAAAAGTCATTTGAATAAGAATGAAGTATTCAGTAATAAAGTAATTGAATTGAAAATCAACATTCCAGGGGAACAGTTGTTTACCAAGGAGTCGTCGAGTTCGTTCGAGTCGGCTACTGACACCGCTGTTGAAATCATGTCCCGTTTAATAAAGAAACGCAAGCAAAAAAAACAAATTCGTAAAGCAGACTTAAAGGAGTTAAAGTAAGCTAAACCAAGTTAAAGGCTTGTCTTACTTGATCTACAAAATCTAGCTTTTCCCAGGTAAAGTACTCTACTTCTTGGGTGGAATTCTTGCGTATCATTTCTTCATCTTCTCCATCGTTTCTTAATTCGATGTATTGAAGTTTAACTGTTTTGGTGCTGGGCTTCCTACCCATGTGACCATATGCTGCTGTTTCTAAAAAGATGGGGTTCTTTAACCCAAGACGATCGATAATGGCCTTGGGTCTCATATCGAATAGATCCCTAGTGATTGCCGCAATTTCAGAATCACTCATACCCACTTGTTGGGTTCCATAGGTATTAATGGTTAGTGAAACGGGTTTGGCAACTCCGATAGCATAAGCCACTTGCACCAAAATTTCTGATGCCACACCTGCAGCTACCAAGTTTTTGGCAATATGACGGCATGCATACGCAGCACTGCGATCGACTTTCGAGGCGTCTTTACCAGAAAAGGCTCCACCACCATGGGCTCCTTTTCCTCCGTAGGTATCTACGATAATTTTTCTTCCCGTAAGTCCGGCATCCCCATGAGGGCCTCCAATTATAAACTTGCCGGTAGGGTTAATATGATAGATAGTATCTTTTAAGTATTCGGTGGGCAGAACTTCAGGGATCACATGTTTCATGATGTCTTCCTGTATCTTCCCCAACATCCCTTGATCCGCGACGGTTTGAGCAGCGGTTGATTTTTCCTTTGGCTTAATAAAATCATCATGTTGAGTAGAGATAACCACTGTATGGATTCTTTCAATTGACCCATTGTCATTATATTCAACCGTGATTTGAGACTTGGCATCTGGTCTTAGGTAAGGCATCAGTTCCGGCTGATGTTTTCGTATATCTGCCAATCTCTTAACTAGCTTGTGTGAGTAGGCTAAGGCTAGTGGCATAAAATCTTCCGTTTCATTGTTGGCATAGCCGAACATCATGCCTTGGTCTCCGGCACCTTGCTCTTTGCCGGCTGATTCATCAACACCTTGAGCAATATCTGGAGATTGACTGTGTAAGGTAACCATCACCCCACAAGATTCGGCATCAAACTTATAGTCATCTTCAGTATATCCGATGCGTTTGATAGTGTTTCTCACAATATCGGGTATCTCTACGTACGCTTTGGTAGTAATTTCACCTCCTACAACTACCAACCCAGTGGTTACAAAAGTTTCACAGGCAACTCTGGAATCAGGGTCTTGTGAGAGCATAGCATCCAGTATAGCGTCAGATACTTGATCTGCAATTTTATCCGGGTGACCTTCGGATACTGACTCTGAGGTAAATAGATAAGACATAGAATGTTAAACAATGAGCGACAAATTTAGATATTATTTGCAAATTGAAAATGAATGTTAACAATATAATTGTGTTACTGATTTTGAATAAGAAAAATGGTAGGTTTTTTATTAAGATCAGGAGTGCTTTTTTTCCAGCTCTTTATGGATTTAGTTCGAACCGTTTGATCTGGGGCTGTCAAATTACAAGCAATGCATAAGAGGGTATGGTCTTGTAGGGTCTTTAGAATCCCCTCCAATAGTGCTTGATTTCTGTAAGGAGTTTCCATAAAAATTTGTGTTTTCCCCTGGGCTTTGGAACCTTGCTCCAATTCTTTCAATTTTTTAGCTCGATCTGTTGATGGTATGGGCAGGTAGCCATGGAACTCAAACGATTGTCCATTCATACCACTAGCCATCAGTGCTAACAAAATTGAGGACGGCCCAACCAAGGGAATAACTTCAATCCCCTTTTTGTGTGCCCAACTTACTGCCAAACTACCAGGATCAGCAATGGCCGGACAGCCAGCTTCGGAAATTATACCTACTGCTCTGCCCTGTAAGATGGGTTTCATTAATTCATCTAGATCTTGAGGTTTGGTGTCTTTGTCTAGTTTTTCAAATATTAAGGGCTCCACAGGTTTGACTTTCAAAGAAGCTACAAATCGTCGTGCAGTACGGATGTTTTCAACTAAAAAGTAGTCTAATATTTTAATAGCCTCCAATATTTGAGGACTAACCACTTCCTTTTGAGTCCCTTCGCTTAGCACATTGGGGATTAAAAAAACTTTGCTCATCTCCATTTAGAATTCGTAAAAACTACAAACGTTTTGAAAAATATGAATCAGTTGTCCGTATTCAAAAACTCCTGTACAACTTCAAGAAATTTCTGAGGTGCTTCTGCATGTATCCAATGACCCGCTTCAGCAATAGTTTTTATCGTAGCATTAGGAAACTGGCCCATAATAGTATCGTTATCTTCTTCCAATATGTATTGCGAAGCCCCTCCTTTTAGAAAAAGGCTATGATTACGAATTGCAGGTAATACTGGAAGGGCAGCCCCCACGGCAGTTATGTTTTCACGGATTGCTGTCAAATTTAGTTTCCATTTGAATCCTCCTTGGTCCTTTCTGTTCAGGTTTTTCAATAAAAATTGTCTTACACCGGCTTCAGGTACAAAATCAGCTAACAAACGATCTGCTTCTTGCCGACTATTGAGAACATCTACGTTAACCGCAGCCAAACCTTCCAAAATGCTTTGGTGATGGACTGGATATGCTTTTGGGCCAATGTCAATAACAAGCAGCTTGTTTATAAATTCGTAATTATCTTGGGTAAAATGCATGGCGACTTTTCCGCCCATAGAATGTCCTAACAAAGTAAACCGATTAAGTCTATTTAGATCGGCCCAGGACTTTAGGTCGCTGGACATTACAGGATAGTTAAACTCTGAATGGTGAAACGACTTTCCATGGTTTCGAAGGTCAACCAGGTACACCGTATGATTCAAGCTCAATACTTTTGCAATGCTCATCCAATTATCCAGCGATCCAAATAGTCCGTGTAGAATAACTAAAGGAGGTCCCTGCCCTAAATGTTTATGGAATAATGTCATGAATGGTTAATTCTCGTAAGTATAGTTGGATGGTGTTTTCTAGTCCTAAATAAAGGGCATCACAAACAATGGCATGACCGATAGACACTTCATCTAAATATGGCATTTTGGATTTAAAGAATTGCAGATTATTTAAGTCCAAATCGTGACCAGCATTTACTCCCAACCCCAGTCGATTTGCCAAGTCAGCGGCGGATTGGTATGAAGACACTGCCAATAGCTTATCGTTATGGTATTGCTTGGCGTAAGCTTCCGTGTACAGTTCAATTCGATGACAACCAATTTCCGCAGCTTTTTGGATACGGATTGGAATGGGGTCAATAAAGAGGCTAGTACGAATATCTTGTTCATTTAGTTCCTGTACAACTTCCTTTAAAAAGGTTTCATTCGATATGGTATCCCAGCCCGTATTGGAAGTAATTACATCCGGACCGTCAGGAACCAAGGTTGCTTGGGTGGGATTAATTAACTTTACTAAGTCCATAAACCTTTTATCGGGATATCCCTCGATATTGTATTCCGTGGTTACCACTTCTTTTAAATCCAACACATCTTGATAAGTAATGTGTCGTTCGTCAGGACGAGGATGTACTGTTATTCCTTGAGCTCCAAAACGTTCGCAGTCTATTGCTGCCTGCACCACATTAGGATTATTTCCTCCCCTGGCATTGCGCAAGGTGGCAAATTTGTTAATATTTACGCTTAACTTTGTCATTCTTGGGACAGCGTTGGTAGTGTTGCAAGTTACTTAATAATCAGAAATAGCCATGAGTTTAAAAGAGCGTGTAGAACAAGATTTGAAGAATGCCATGAGGGCCCAAAACAAAGATGAAGTGCGGGCACTTCGAGGGATAAAATCTCAAATATTATTAGCGGAGACTGAAAAGGGCGCGGGTCAAAGCCTTTCCCCAGATACAGAAATGAGCTTGTTGACCAAAGCTGCGAAGCAACGTAAAGATTCTGCAAACTTATACCATGAGCAAGGTAGACCAGATCTTGCCCAAATTGAAGAAGCGGAATTGGAAATAATAACCAAATACCTTCCTGAACAAATGTCCGAGGAGGACTTGGAAGCCCACTTAAAGAATCTAATTGTAGCGTTAGGGGCTACCGGACCTCAAGACATGGGAAAAGTAATGGGGCAAGCTAATCAGCAACTTAAAGGGAAAGCCGATGGCGCTACCATTGCAAAAATGGTTAAATCAATGCTAATCAATTAATAGAACCATGAATGTCATTGATATTGTATTGTTAGTAATTTTAGGCTTGGCAGCCTATAAAGGCTATCAACGAGGGCTTTTTGTTAGCTTAATTTCCATTGTGGCATTTTTTCTTTCAATAATATTGGCCTTTGTGCTTTTGGATTGGGGTGTGGATTTATTAGGCAGTTACATTGAGGGGTTTAAAGGATTTTTGCCTTACCTGGCCTTTATTATGATCTTCGGAGCCGTTGCACTACTTATCAACATCGGGGCAGGAATTGTAAAAAAGACCATGGACCTAACCTTGCTGGGAAGCGTTGATAACATAGCGGGAGCTCTGCTTGGAATTGTGAAATGGGTCTTTGGCGCTAGTCTTTTGATTTGGCTTACACATGCGGTGGGGGT
>JAJCYK010000294.1 GCA_029262935.1 Cytophagales bacterium
CAATTAAGTAAAGTGGTGTTTACTAAATGTAAGCTTCACCAATTTCCTAAAGGTCTCTTAGAATTAGAGAATTTAGAAACGCTGTTACTTGATCACAATCAAATCAAATGGATTCCAGTAGATCTATCAAACCTCCCCGTACTAGGAGCTATCGAATTGCAAGGAAATCCGTTGCTAAACCTGCCCATACAGCTACACCAATGTACCGTCACAGAACTTATAGATTATTGGTCTCAATGGCGCCCAGTATTATACAGCACAAGCAACGATCCCTACGTACTGGCTATTGGCATCGACTATGATCATAAACTATCTTATCTAAAGAAGGAGCTCGATGTAATGGCTGAAGTTTTGGGTAAGGCCACCATTACTTGTGAGGTACTAGACAACCCCAACACCATAGAGTTGTTTAACAAGATTTATCAGCAACAAGAGGTCATGTCGGTGTTGCATATTGGTGCTTATCATCTTAGAGAGTTACAAGCACCAGATGGAGCCATAATAACTGTCACTGAAGAAGACATTGCAGAAATGTTTAATTGTATGAATCCTGTTAAATTCCAAAATCAACTACTGGTACTAAATTTCTGTGAGACCTCTTCACTAATAAAAGACAAACTTTTGGGTCAAGTATTTAACAGAGCTATAGGATTGGATGAAACAGTAGTTGATCGAATGGCCTTCGAATTTAGTGAAGTGTTTTACACCCAATTAGCCACAGGAGTTACCTTAGACGAAGCTTTTAACCAAACAGTAGATAACCTTTCTTTATCATGATGGAATCTGCCACTAAAAAATTTAGGAGCTCACCCTACCAATTGTTTCTTTCCGAAAACGAGCCGGATCCGGGATTGTGGCGACTTAAATCTGATCCGTCGACCGCACCCAGAGCCTGGATTTGGGTAGTTGGCGCTTCGAACATTCGTCCTTTTAATAAGAATAACATACTTGTAGCGGTATGCCGGTATCTTGCTGAAAGTATCAGTACGAATGAATTTGGTCTACTAACTGGAAATAAAAAAGGGGTGGATGAAGAAATTTCTTCAGAGTTCGAGAAACAATTTGTGGGTGTTGGAGGAAAAGACATAAACAATTTTCATCGAAAATACGCCCCAAAGGCAAGCGCCAAAGCTTCGGAAAAGAATAAGAAACCACAAGTCATTTATCTGAAAGATCACCACACAACGATGGAATCCATGGCGAAACTTTGTGACGCCTGTATTATGGTTGGAGGGGTGAAAACCGCATTAGAAGCTGCCAAGCTTTGTTTAAGCATAGGTCGACCTGTGTTTCCGATAATAGAAGTTGGGCATAACATGGAGCTCTTTTACAAAGAAGAACTGCTTTCTATGAACGAAGCTGATCGCATGGCATTATATGGCGAAGCATTTAATTTTGAAGCCTTGCGCCTTAATCATCAGGAGGCTATTCATGCCATAATGAAGTACCTAAATCTTAAATTCTCAACAACAGATCCCCCCGCAACAGGCGTATGGGAAAGTTTCAGCACAAAGTTTAGCGCAGAAATAGATGAGTTGGACAGAGTACGGTACGCCCTTTCAGATCTTGATCTGTTCAACATGGAGGGATTAGCATCACAAGTAGATGACCAAGTTGATAGGGCCATTGAGCTTTTAGACGACATGTATTCCGAAGATGATGAAATTACCAATAGTCTTTCGAGCATCCGTTCCGAGTTAACATTAGTTCAAGAAGAATTAACGACGAAGCCAAATGTAAGGCGTACCAAAGATTTTCTTATGCACTATCAAGAGTTAGCTACCAGTGCTGCAGATATTATTGAGCCCTTCTTGCGTGATCTAGGTTATTAAAGCATTGGTCATAAATTGTTTGAATAGGGTGATTGGGAGCCGTAAAATTAACATAGTTCTTTGCTCACAAATCAAAACTTACTGAAACCAACCTAGCGCCGCGATCACCATCCAGGTAATTTTAGCAAGTGAATGCCACAACCTGGTGTAAATTCTGGCCTTTCATATGGAGAAACTGAATGATTTTGGTTATAATATTGAATAAGATTCTGTACGGAAACATGATTTTCATTTACCCCCTGTTTCAGTTGTTTGGGCTAACCCATGATCGCGGTCTGGTGGTGAAAAACACATTTTCCTGAGGAAAAGATAATGGAGTTATAAAATACAATACATTTTAATTAATCGTAAAAATAATGAAGACAGCAGTCAAAGATTTATCTGCACATCATGGACCAATCTCCGACATCTTCAAACAGCCACAGACGTCTGAGGAATGGGAGCAATATAGATTAACTGATGAACAAGTGACCTACTACCACGAATACGGTCATCTATCAGGGATAAAGCTTTTAGAAGAATGGCAAGTAGATACACTGAAAGAGGAATTGGCAAAATTAACAGACCCCTCCCATCCTGGTCATCATCTTTTTTACGAATTTCATTCCAATGAATCTGCTGATCCCAATTCCGCCCTTTTTCATTCTTTAGGGCATTGGCGGATTACCGAAGGATTTCATGATATTTTATGGAACCCCTTATTCGTAATGGCAGCAAGTCAATTACTGGGAGAACGATCTGTACGCTTTTGGCACGATCAGCTGTTCTGCAAGCCTGCTAAGCATGGAGGTGTGGTAGCTTGGCATCAGGACTATTCCTATTGGACCAGAACGGAAGCTATGCAACACCTTACTTGTTGGGTGGCTCTTGACGATGCTGATACGGAAAACGGGTGTCTGTATTACGTTCCAAAAAGCCATCGTTGGGGTTTATTGGATAAACCAGAATTAGCTGGAGATATGGAAGGGTTAATGGATTACCTCAGTGAGGAGCAGAAAACCGAATTTAAACCTATTCCAATTCCTATTAAAAAAGGGTATGCGACCTTTCACCATCCTCTTATGGTTCATGGCTCCTACGAAAACAAATCAGAACGTGCGAGAAGAGCTTTTGTGCTTAATGTGTTCGCAGATGGCACGTATTCAGCAACAAATGACACGCTGTTGAAGGGGGTACCCGTAATTCGTAAGGGGCAGAAAATGGAAGGCCAGTTTTTTCCATTACTTTACGATGCCAAGTAGAGAATTAACCCGCGATGCTTTGATCCTACCAAATGCAAAATGTAACCTGTCCTATACCTTTCACTTGTTTCATAATCCGGAAACTTGTAGACCATAACCTTCCAAGAAACATTTATTGATGGACTATATCATTTGTGAAAAACCTGGCCTGTTCGATTTACGCCAAACTGAAGTACCCAAACGTCATTCGGACGAGGCGTTGCTGGAAATAAAGCGGGTAGGAATCTGTGGTACCGACCTTCATGCATATGCTGGAAATCAAGCCTTTTTTGCCTACCCACGTATCTTAGGTCATGAACTGGCGGCTGTCATTCTAGATGTAGATGATGAAGCTTTTCAGCCGGGAGATAAAGTTGTGGTCATGCCTTATATTAGCTGTAAAACCTGTGTTGCTTGTCGCCGTGGTAAGACGAATTGCTGCACTAATATTCAAGTTCTGGGAGTTCACACTGATGGTGGTATGCAACAAAAAATAGCCGTTCCCAAAGATCTGCTGCTACCAACTAAAAACCTGTCCTATGAAGAAATGGCCATAGTAGAGCCTTTGGCGATTGCCGCGCATGCTATAAGCAGAGCAGAAATTGCGGAAGGGGAGCGCGTCGTGGTCATGGGCTGTGGTCCAATTGGACTGGGCATACTAAAATTGGCACAAATTGCCGGTGCTGTCACCATCGCTTTGGACAAGAATGAGCAACGTCTTCAATTTGCCAAACAGCAGCTTGGAGTAGCTCATACTATTGATATTGGAACCGATGCCGTTTCCCAAATCAAAGAAATTACTAATGGAGATCTTGCCAACGTCGTTTTTGATGCTTCAGGAAATCAAAAGGCCTTGGAATCTGGACCTCAGTATATGGCACATGGAGGGCGTTTTGTACTCGTAGGATTATCAAAAGGTACTTTGACTTATAATCATCCGGAATTACATGCTAAAGAAGCTACCATTATGTGCAGTCGCAACGCCAACTTGACTGATTTTAAAAATGCCATTTCTTTATTGGAACAAAAGCTGTTTCCTACGGAGTCTTTTATAACCCATTCCGTACACTACTCCCTGATGATTAACCAATTTGACAGTTGGCTTAACCCGGAAACCGAAGTGATCAAAGCCATGGTGGAGTTTTGATCTTTTAATTTCATGACCTATTCTATATATGAAAGTTTCTGAAAGTAATGGTGCTCAAGCAAATGGCAATATTTATGCAAAAATCTTGCTTAAAAACTTAACTTAGGTGTATGCTATATCTCACCTGCTTCTTGCATCCCATACACCATTCTAAGGGATTGCTATGAGGGAGTTAAACTTAAAGAATGCCAATATCCAACGGACTAATTCTGAAAAGATCCTGCAATTTGGAGGTGGCAATTTCTTACGTGGGTTTGTAGATTGGATGATCGAAAGGTTAAACGAAGAGACCAATTTCAATGGTGATATCGTAATTGTCAAACCCACTGAGGAGGGAGATTATAAGGTATTAAAAGCTCAAGACGGTTTGTTTCATGTGATTTTAAATGGCACGCAATCCGATGAAACGGAAATTCGTCTCATTACCTGTATAAATCGGGTGATCCATGCTTACAATGAATGGGATGCCTTTTTAAAGACCGCTGAAACACCAAGCATTAGATACATCATATCCAATACTACTGAAGCGGGTATTACCTATCGCGATTTGGACACTAACTTTGATCAACCTCCCAAGGAATTTCCAGCAAAGCTTACCTTATGGTTATATCATCGATTTGCGTTTTTCCAAGGCGCTCCAGACAAAGGATGTATTTTATTTCCATGCGAACTTATTGATCAAAATGGGCTTCAATTGAAGGAGTGTATCCTAAGATGTATCAATTGTTGGAGCCTAAACGAAGATTTTAAGTATTGGATCCAAAATCACAACTATTTTTGCAATACACTAGTTGATCGCATTATCTCAGGGTATCCCCACAAAGAAAAAGATTCGCTTATCTCAAAATTAGGATACGACGACAACCTACTGGTAGCTGGCGAGCTATACCATAGCTGGGTAATTGAAGGGCCGGAATTAGTAGAAGAAGAACTCCCATTCCATAAAACCAATATTAATGTAAAGTTTGTCGAAGACGTTTCTTTGTACAGTATGTTAAAAGTCCGGGTTTTAAATGGCGCTCACACGGCTATGGTCCCAGTAGCTTTATTAATGGGATTAAAATATGTTGATGAAGCCATCAAGCACCGACTAGTTGGTCACTTTGTGAAGTCACTACTTAAAGAAGAAGTAAGCCCGACCTTGAAGTTAGTTTCTATTGAAGTCAATACCTTTATTGAAGATGTTTTAGAGCGGTTTCAGAACCCTACCATAAAACATCAGCTGCAAAGCATTGCCCTAAATAGTATTTCCAAATTTCGCACCCGATTACTACCAACATTTAAGGATTACTACGAATTAAACAATTCGCTACCTCCATGTATTGTATTTGCCTTTGCCGCTTTGATTCAGTTCTACCAAGGAACTCTTGATGGAAAGGACGTTACTTTGTCCGACAACCAGGAAATGATCTCAACGATTCAAAGTCAGTGGAGTTTAAGCCTAAAAAAACGGATTACTTTACTGCAAATGACCACATCCATTTTAAGTAATGATATCTTGTGGGGAGAAGACTTGACCCGATATGAAAGGTTAGCTACAGAAATATGTACCTGGCTCGAACGTTTCGATCAATATGGAGTTGCTAAGTCTTTGGATCAATTCAACACCAGTGGATTGCGATGAACAACAAAGTGCTCCTGGACAGATCTTTACTAAATTCTTGTTATATGAACCATAGATATTGTTTTTCTTGTGATTTGAAGGACGATCCGGAATTAATAGCCGCCTACCAAGAGTTTCATGCTGCGGGAAACGTGTGGCCAGAAATAACCAAAAGCATCACTGAATCCGGAATTTTGGATATGCAAATATACCTTACCGGAAATCGAATGTTTATGATCATGGAGGTTGATGAGACTTTTGATTCCTTGAGAAAGACAGAAACGGACGCCCAAAACCCTAGGGTGCAGGAATGGGAAAATCTTATGTGGAAATATCAGCAGGCATTACCATGGGCCAAGCTTGGTGAAAAGTGGACTCCTATGGATAAAATATTTCAATTATAAGATTAAGCAATACATTTTAAATGTCAGATTATTAATCTATTAATCATTAATCGGGTGCGGAATTTTTCTTGGATAACGACTGTTGGCATCCGTATCAAATTAAACAAAGCGTCGTTTTTATTAAGGTATAAGGTTATACTATAATTTGGTAATCAATGAATAGTTGGCGGGAATTCTTATGCCATCAATGTTAATAAAATTACTTTTCATTTGATATTCTCCTGCATTCAATCTTGCCTCAAAAACCACATTTGGTTGCCTAGGGTCTACCTTGGCTTCTATGGTGATTTCATCTAACTCTACTAAAGCTTCGGTAACTTCAATACCTTTTCCTTGGGGGAACCCATCTTGGAATGCAGTGAATTGAATCTCGTCTGATTCACCGTTGATCGGTATTCCAGATTCCGGTGGGTAACGGCTTAATTGAAATTGATACTGACCCTCTTCTACTACATGTAATGTGTAGGATCCTTGGGGATGATGCTGATGTTCCCTAATCATGGTTTGATTCCATGGTAGCCCTTCAGTGGTATGCAGATCATGTATCGTTAACATCACCGAATCAGCGGGGCCGGAACCAACAGGTATTGCCGCGTATTTGAAGTCCGGCTCAATGCTTGTCCACCATTCGTTATAGAAATCTTGCATTTTTTTGACTTGGTCCGGGTGTTGGTCTGCCAAATTGGTCGTT
>JAJCYK010000295.1 GCA_029262935.1 Cytophagales bacterium
ATTCTTTTCATCTCTTTCTCTTTTATTACCTAGGGTTTCCTTGTAAACCGCCTACATCAATTGCAGAGGTAGGAATCTGCAATACTTTTCTTAAATCATCGGACTCCAGTTGGGCCACAGATATACCATCCGCTTGTACATGATTGACAGCAATTTCAAACCGTTTTATGTCGAACCAGCGCATGCCTTGAGTGATAAACTCCTTTCTTCGTTCTAGTAAAATATATTCCAACAATACTGCCTGGTCGCTAACAAATGGATTTCCAGCCACTCCAAAAAACTGTCTTAGTAATTCCATGGATAAAATGGCTCCACCCCCACTATAACGCCGATCGGTTAGAATTTGCAAATCGTCAATAGCCAGATCAATTTGATTTAAGAACAGATAAACTTCCGCTCGATTCAATAGTACTTCTTCACCACGTAAAGCCACCGCGATATGATAGGGCAAACCCACATTAGAATTTAGGCTACTTCTCTCAAACAGGTTTTCATATCTGGCGGGAAACAAAGCGTTGTCACCTTTGACAAATGCCGGGTTCTCACGTTCATCGGTTACCCCACCAAAAGGATGCGCTTGAAACAAATTGGTATAAAAACTGGAAATTGGCCCATGGGCAAAATCCGTTCGCTGTACTAAAGATATCTTTCGCATTAACAACAGGTTACTGGCCAAGTCAGGAGATGAATACAATTGCGGATATCCCTGTATGGAAGAACTTGCCGTTTGGAAGTCAATGGAGGTTAAATCGCGAACAAAGTTAGCCGCATCTCCCCCCAATAATTCGTTACAAAAATCCAGGCACTCTGCGTAATCCCCTTTAAACAGATAAAACCGAGAGGCGAATGCCAAAGCGGCATTCCGATTAAAGTGATACTTTCCAGAATTGGCAAAGAAGTTATCGTCCACTAGATCCAAGCCCCGGAGCATATCGGCTTCCACCCTATCATAGACTTCTTGAACGCTATTGCGTGTGTACTCTTGTATAAAAACAGTTTCAGGAGTCTCGACATAAGGAATACCGGGATCCGAAGCTGCAGACCGTGAGTCATAATGCTTCGCAAATAAATTCACCAGCATAAAATGGGCAAAGGCCCTAGTCAACAAAGCTTCGGACTCAACCGCTCTTTTTTGGGCCATCGCTTCAGTAGATACCGCTTCAAAATCGTCCAAAGTAGCCAGTACTTCATTGGCATGGGCTATGGCATTGTATGATTCAAACCAAAAGAATATAGGAGTATCTTGAGTGGTAGGGCCATCGGTAAAGTCCTGCCAATTATAAGCTTGACTATGATTGTTTCGGATGTTTACCCCCGTTGTGAACCCTACATTATCCGTCATCCAATCCGTAAATGCATAGCTGGAGACCGAATAGGCATTGGTCAATACTTGCTGTGCTTTATCCAGGTTGTCTAGTGCCACCCTATTATCTGGGACCTCGTCCAAGAATTCGTTACAAGAAGTCCCAATAACCACTAGTACAGACAGGGTTGAATAAGCTAAGAAACGTTTGATATTTTGATGGAGTTCCATAATGTTAGAGTCCAAGGTTTAATGAAAAAGTAACTGTCCGCGGCTGAGGCAAAGAGACACCTCCAGATCTAAAAAACTCCGGGTCTTGACCGTTGAGCAGATCGTCCGAATAAAGCAACGCTAAGTTTTGACCTTCCAGAGATATGCTTGCATTGGATAAACCCCACTTTTTTATAAGGGATTCGGGCAACTGATAGGAAAAACGTACTGCTTTAAGCCGGATATAATCTCCATCCGCAACCCGGGCATTGCTTTTATTGAACAAGTCATAAGCTTGAACAACATTCCCGTTACTTTGGGCTATTCCTCTATCCAGAATCACCGGTATGTTGGTGAGGTTTTCATCGCCAGGTACCGCCCAGCGGTCCGCCAACTCTCCTGGTAAAGCATCAAAATCAGTATATGTAGCGAAGAAAGCATCGTTAAGCCTGATTTTATAGTCAAACTTAAATGATAGCAATGCACTTATGGTAAAATCCTTATAAGTAAAGATATTATTTAAGCCCCCAGAACCTCTAGGTTCAGTTGGCCCTTCAAACTGCAAAGTCGAGGTTAAGTTGTCTCTGGACTGAAGGTCATAAAACAATACTCGCTCGTCATTTTCATTGAAAAATTCTGGAATACCCTGGCTGTTTAATCCGGCAAACTGTGCAGAAAATAATCCCCTACGTGGGCCGCCTAATACCGCGGCGCCATTGGGACTAATGGCGTCCACCAATCTTGGCCCAAAGTCCAGCCGGGTTATTTTATCTCGGGTGTAGCCAAAATTAAAATCAGTACGCCAGCTAAAGTCACCTCGGTCGACATTCATGGTGGAAATAGAAGCCTCAAAGCCAATGGACTCCATATCTGCAAAATTACCTACTTTTAGGCCCTGCCCCCCGATTCCACTAGTTTGTACGATGCCTATTAAATCAAACGCATCCCGGATATAGAAATTTAAAGATCCGCTATACCGGCTTTCGTTGATGCCAAAATCCAGCCCGACATTAAATTCTTGAAGTTTTTCCCAAGTTAACTCCGTATTGGTAAGATCGGCTATTTGTAATACGGGCTCTGCGTCTGCGGGCCGTACCGTAATGTCCGCCTGCAGATTTAGCAAAGCGCTGGCCTCCGGGGGTAAATTTCCGGAAATACCAAACGTGCCCCGCAATTTCAAGTAATCAAAGGCACGAAGTGCGCCAATATTTTGAAAAAACGGCTCGTTGTGTACGTTCCAGGCTCCGCTGACATTCCAAGTAGGTAAATATCGTGCGTCTGCACTACGGCCTAGCTGATTTGACCCATCATAGCGAACTGTGAAATTTCCTACGTATCGAGATTTATAAGCATACCCTCCATTTAAAAATAACCCTACGAACCGGTCACGTTGTTCACTTGAACTGAAGTATTCAATATTCTGCAGATTAAAAAACTGAATTATTTTAGGGTCCGTGACCACTACCCCGCCACTTTCAAAAATTACACCTATTCCTGTAGAAGTGTTGGCCGAACGGTCGGTAAAACGGATTTCTTCGCCCGCCAGAACATTTACCTCATGGTCTTCAGCAAAGGTTTTGTTCCATTCTACGCTTATTCGA
>JAJCYK010000296.1 GCA_029262935.1 Cytophagales bacterium
TTTCTCCGTTGTTTGGGAATCCTCCCAGCTTGAAAACATACTGACCGGGTTTCATGATGAGTGTAACCACCAAACCAATGGTGATGGCAATGACTGTAGTAAAAACGAAATACAACAACAGTCTTAGGCCAAAGGTTTTAAGATTCTCTGATGTGTTGCTTACAATACCCGAAATAATAGATGCAAAAATTAAGGGGATCATAATCATTTGAACCAACCTCATAAATATTTGACCCGGCAGGTCCAGCCAATTGGCTAACGATAAGCTAAAACTTTCTGAAACAAGCCCTGTAGACGGATTGATTACGATACCAAGCCCAGCACCTAAAATCAATCCGATGATTACCTTAAGCCACAAACGGCCTTTTATAAGGCGGTCCAAATGGACTGACAAAGTATTAAGAGGTCTAATTTCTAACATGGTGTGGTTAAAGAAATGTTGTTGCGTTTTAGCCAAAAGGATGATTCTAACTTTGTAATAAACCTGTTACACGTTAGTCCTATGTCTTATTTGTGAATCAGTAGGTTTAATCCCTAGAGTGAGTAAGCATCCAATCGTAAAATGACGCATCACTAAATATTGCTGGCCAAATGCCATGACCTGCCCCTTCCAACGACATAAGTTCCACATCCTTTGCACCACAGTCTTTTAGAGTTGTGACCATATTCTTACTATTCCTATATCCTGAATCGGCGGTACCGTGATAAACACGAATGGGCAAATCTTTGGCTTTACATAGATCTTTGGTACTCCCACCTGCCGGAGCTAAGGGGGCAGCGGCTGCAAGCAAATGATTTATCTTTTTCAAATTAGCCCAAGTACCTGCACCGCCCATGCTGTATCCGGTCAAGTAGATGCGATTAGCATCTATGGAGACTTCTTTGGAAGCTTGCTTCAATAAACCTTCCAGGTCAACATTCGCCCAGGAGCAACTGCCAACACATGAAGGAGCTATCACTATGAACGGAAAGTCTATGCCAGATTTTGCAGCATATTTACTTGGGTGGTGTTTGGTGTTGGATCGATCCCCACCGTGTAAGAACAGGATTGTGGGGTTGGCTTTGTCACTGTCGTAATTTTTAGGCGTACTAATTAGATATGAAATATTTTGATATTTCATACTAGTAGCGTCATCAAGGCTTTGAGCATTGACTTTAGCAACCAGCAATAGGCCTAGGAATGGCAGTAATTTCTTAATTTGCATTGTCTTATAGGTTTGCTGAAAAATGTAACTTCTTAATGGACTACTATCAAGTGGTTGAATTAGGAAAATCCATATCGTCTCCACGAATACCAATTTACAAACCTTGGAAATGAAATTGTAGGTCAAAATGTAATATTATGAGGTTTAAAGTTGTCGTCTTTATTGCCATCGGGCTTTTCAGCTCAAAAGCGTATGCTCAGTTAGAGCGTCCCCATCATATCATTTTAATAGGCTCTGATGGATTGGGAGCCTATGCCTTTAGTAAGGCTAAGATGCCTAACATTAGAAAGTTAATGAATGAAGGCGCATTTTCCCTTAAAGCCAGGTCGGTATTACCTTCTTCAAGCGCGGTAAATTGGATGTCAATGCTCAGTGGCACACCTCCGGAAATCCATGGCTACACGGAATGGGGTAGCAAAACACCTGAAATACCCTCGACAGTTATAGGAAAGGGAGGCATCTATCCAACCTTGTTCTCATTGTTGGAACATCAACGACCGGAAGTAAAAAAGGGCGTGGCCTATGTTTGGGAAGGGATTGGTTATTTGTTTGAATCCGATTACGTGGATATGAATTTTCAAGGAGATCGATCCAGTGTGTTAAGTACATCCATAAAATTTATTACCAAGGAGAAACCCTATTTTACTTTTATACATTTTTCCGAGCCGGATGGAGCGGGACACGAAATTGGGCATGATACTCCAGAGTATTACCAGGCTGTTCAAAAAATTGATACCGCCATAGGTGAGCTACTGGCGGCTTTGGAAGATGCAAACCTCTTAGACAAAACGATGATTCTGATTAGTTCTGATCACGGCGGCATAGACAAAGGGCATGGTGGCAAGACTATGGTTGAAATGGAAATACCTTGGATTATCTGGGGAGCTGGTTTGAAGAGTAGGGGAGTGTTGTCAGAGACTATTATCACTTATGACACCGCAGCAACGCTGGCTTACATCATGGGGCTGGAGATGCCGCAAAGCTGGAGAGGGCAGCCCCTGAAAGAGCTGTTCGATAAACAGTGATTTATCCGTTATGTGTCGTGAATAAGCTCTTTGGCCAATTTCGCCAAGTCGCTAGTAGTCACAACGCCGATCAGGCGCTTATTATCCAGTACGGGCAAGCAACCAATTTTATGATTTACTATTAGATCCAATGCCGTACTGACAGATGTATCCATGTCCACTACCATAGGATCCTGGATCATATAGTCCTTTACTAACAGCATATTCTTTTCCTGATTATTGCTACTGGCTATATTCGTGAGTATTTCGCTAGCGGTAATCAAGCCTAATAATTTACCCTGGCCATCTTCTACGGGAAGGTGGTGGATATGGTGCCATTTTAGCATGTTTATTGCTAAATCAATGGGATCATCAGGTTGCACGGTAAAGAGGTCGCTGGACATGATTTGGCTTATTTTGTCAAAATGGAGTTTTAAAGATCGTGCTTCATCTACCTTGGGGATCGGCCATTCGTGGACCGGCAGTCCTTTGGTCTGATTGGTGCGCATGATTCTCACCATTGCCATGGTTGCCTGTGTTGGACCAAAAGCAGGCGTCAATTCGTTAAAGGTGTCAATTTGCCATTGGGCGCCTGTACTCTGAGACTTAACTCTAGAGGCTATGATGCCAAGATATTTAGTAATATCTTCTTTTGCCACCTGTGCTTTACGTAAACCCTCAGATGCTATAGGGAGTAATTCATTAAGAATTAGCTCTGGTGCGCTTCTTAGACCGCTACCAGGCCAGTTAATTTGCGTGGCCAACCCCCCTCGAGCTGCGCTGATAAAGTTAGCTTTTGCGTCATCGAAAGACATTAGTTTTGAGATATTCCTATAGCGGTCAGGTAGCCCTTTCATTAAACCCAACCAGAAAGCTGCATTTGCTACCTCATCCACGACACTGGGCCCTGAGGGCAAATAGCGGTTTTCAATTCTCAAATGCGCTTTCCCTTCGGTTATCCCGTAACACGGTCGATTCCACCGGTAAACCGTGCCATTATGCATTTGCAATGCCACCAGCTTAGGGATTTTCTTCTCATCAAATAGGGTGGCAGCGTCTTCTATATCCGGAGTGTGTATTAAGACGCGATGACGACTTATATCTTCTTGGAACAGTTCTGTCACAGAGTGTTGCAACCAGCGATTTCCGAATCCTACTCGAGGTGCTTTACCAGCATTGAAATTCTTTGTGGACCGCGTATCTAGTGATTGCTGAAAGAGCCCAATTCGAGTTTCTCTCCACAGCCTCTTTTCTAAAAGCATCGGGGAGTTGGTAGCTGCTGCCAATACGGGTGCCGCTATGACCTGTGACCAATTGTAGCTGGGAACGAACTCTGAAACGGACAGTTGAAGATGAACTTGAAAACTCGTATTACAGCTTTCAAACATGGCGCTGTCCAAGGAGGTTATAAGTTGATCAGTACCCTCCAACCTCAAGCGATAGGGGCCACCTCTGAGATCTCTTAATGCCTGGTTAAGCACCTGATATCTTTTTAACGGGGTCATGTTGGATTCGCTGAGATCTTTTTTAGTAATGGAAGGCAATATTCCAGTCAATAGAATCGATGCTTGCTCAAATGCAGCCAATTCATCAAGGCTCCCTAAAAGAGCATTTAACTCCTGTTCCATCTTACTTAAGCAGGAACCTTCAAAAGCACTGGGGTCCAAATTGATTTCCGCATTAAATTTGGCCAGCTCAGTGGTAAAATGAGGGTCGGATGAGCGATTTAATATTTCCATCACCCTAGGTGCTGGCCTCCCGGAAGCATCAATAAAGCAAAGCTCCTGCTCGACACCGCACCGTTGTTTGTCGCTTTCGATAAAGCCCTCCTCTATCATGCGTTCCAACACCTTAAGGTCATTGATAAAATGATTTATAAAGAATTGTGATTGCCGAGCCGTTTTTACACGGTTAACTTTCTTTTCTCCCATATTTACAATTGACTTAAATCTGATTCACAACAAACCAATTTTGCAACATTTGGACCATGAGGAATCGCATAGGAGCAGGTGATTATTCTCAACGATTGGAATAGTGATAGGAGTCTGGGTTGTTAAGTAGATTAATCTTTTGTTTCAAAAGAAATAAAAGACAGATCATCCAACAACTGATAGTCAACCATTTCCACGTTCCATTGTCCCCCTGGTTCGAATGCTTCTTTCCATAAGCGCACGGAATTGTAGTTTAGCATTTCCCCAAGAAAATGGGTTTCCTTATGATTCATAGACCGCCCATAGGCTACAGGATTGCCGGACTCATCCGTTGCTATCCATACGGCAAAATTGCCATCAATGTAGAAGTCAATTTTGTCTTCATGAACTTGATATGTTAATGAAGGATCTTTGCTAGCAATTAAATGAAATATCCGTGTGGGAATACCTGGCCAAAAGGACTGCCATCCACTTAATCGCTTCGCATCCCAAACGGCAATCTTTCCATCATATTTATTTGTCCATCCTTTATTAATGTTAAGCGCCTGTACTTGTCTCCGCTCAATGCTCCTCGTAAGTTCCTTAATACGTGGTTGCTTAAAGTCTACCCAATATTCACGAATCAATGGATGTTTCAGATTGGCATAATGAGCGATTTCCAGCATTCTGAAACCTCGTGCTCTGCTCCAAACTTCTTTTCCACCTACTGAATTAAGCAAGTTGGTTATCACTTTGGGTTCTTGTTCTTGAGATTGACCGCAGGCTAAGAACCATGAGTAGGTCATAAATACAATCAAGGTTAGTCTAAGCATAGTGTTGAGCGTTGATGACAGGTAATCTCTTAGTCCTCTTTTTTGACCGGTTGGAATGAAACTTTGGGTTCGTCTTTACTGCCGTTTACTTCCAAATATGCGAATCTCCAATGACCGTCTTGTGAAGTCCACCATTCTGGCATAAAGTAGGCCCCGAATTGTCTTAATGGGCCATAAATTATAATTTCCTCTTCTGGGATATTCTTACTAGTCCATTTAATAGGTGCCCCGGATTCATTTAACTCGATCCAGCATAAAGCCTGACCGTTCTTCTCAGATATTTCTATAAT
>JAJCYK010000297.1 GCA_029262935.1 Cytophagales bacterium
CTTAAAGATGCTAAGATAGGCGGTGCCTGGACCTGGCACCAAGATTATGGCTATTGGTACCAAAATGGATTGCTATTCCCAAACCTTTGTAGTGTGATGATTGCGGTGGACCGCAGCACCAAAGAAAATGGTTGCTTACAAGTACTAGCCGGATCCCATAAAATGGGACGGATAAACCATGTTTTAAGCGGTGAACAAGCAGGTGCTGATATGGAGCGGGTGTCAGAAATCGAAAAAGTATTGCCTAAAGTATACTGCGAAATGGCTCCTGGTGATGCTTTGTTTTTTCACAGCAATACACTGCATGCCTCTGCTGCCAATGCCTCGGACCACAGCAGGTGGTCTATGATCTGTTGTTATAACAAAGCGGACAATCATCCTTACAAAGAATCTCACCATCCGGGTTATACACCTTTACACAAAGTCGCCGACAGTAAAATCATTGAGGTAGGCAAGAAGAATGTTTCCAACCAGGTGGATTACGCTGATTTAAAGCAAAGTGACCAAAGTGCCGCTAGTTTAAAGTAGGACTTATTCCCTATCTTGTTCGTTCAATCCTAAGTCAAGTTGGTCATAGGCACGTTGTTCCACGCGTATGCGCCTCCTAATCAAATTGGCATAGTCCTTGGCGTCTTTGTTACCATACCGCACATAAGATGTCTCAGCCCAATCAAGGGCATCATCAAAGTCTCCTAAAACTTCATATCCAATAGCAATGTTGTAAGCCAAGTACCCAGCATCCTTATTTCGAGCCTGACTTAAGCCACTTTTCCAAACGTCTATGGCTTCTTGCCACTTAGCTACATCCGCATACCGTGTACCTTGCTCTAGCTGCGGTGACTTTTTTGATTTCCCTCTGAATGAACGAGATAGTCGTATTGGCATAGGAGCTACTTTATAAGCGTAATTCTCACCTACAGATCTGCTTAGGTATCGAGTAGCGTCACTTTTGGAAGTTAGCCGGAGAATTGCTTCAGGCAAGTTACTTCCAGAGGCTTCCCAAGTATGCGTATCCGAAAGCAACTGTTGGTCCACGAGTTTGCGATCCGCAACATTGTAGAGTCTGATACCGATGGTGATATTACCAATCCCCCGGGCGTAATATTTTGAAGATTCTGTTGCCTCACTATTTTCTTTTACCAATTTACGTCCCTTGGTGACCACAAAATCCGTATCAAAAATTTCTAAGGATACCACAGCATCGGCCCCATGTTCGCGGCATAGCTCTTCTGCCTGTTCCCAAGAAATGGGCTCCGGAAAAGCCCGAGTTAAGCTATTGCCTGGAAGTTTCTTAGTAGCCATCTTAATGTTGAAACGAGCCGAATAACCCAATTGTTGATTTAAGCTAACCAACAATTCTTCTGCGCCGGACTGATCTTCCCCAGGTAGTTCACCCGTAAAAATTCCTTCAAGCACATTCACGGCACCTTTATTTTGGACCGTGCGATCAACGATTAACAACGTCTTTACGGATGCTGGCAGGGTAATTTCTGCGGGGCGCATGGAATTAATAGATACACTTCGCGGACCTCCGCATGAAGCGGATAAAAATAGCATTACTGATAAAAAATAATAAGTAGATCTTTTCATTGCCTCTGAAACAAATTAAAAGGTAAAGGTAAATGGCATACCGGACTAAAACTGGCCAATTTTCCTACTCAGTCTATTCATGTAAGATTATGATGATTAATAGTTTAGGTCGTTTAGGTTGTGATTATTAACGTTCCTGAAAACTATTTGCAATTTTCCGGGTTTATTATGTGTCTCAACAGTACTATGGAACATATCTTATCAATGAGCCAAACACTTTTCGAATTTGCTTGCTGTGAAGAACTCGCAAATTGGCAGGTAGCAAATGATGACGTAATGGGGGGCAATTCCACGAGCCATTTGAACTGGAATACCTCCAAAACCATTACATTTTCCGGTGAGTTATCTCAGGAAAACAAAGGCGGTTTTGCCTCGGCACGTACCTTGATTTCTAATTTTGAGGCCAAATCTGGTGTTTCACTACGTATAAGAGGAGACCTAAAGTATAAGTTTAAACTGCGGACAGATCCATTTCTTGATGGCATTAACTATGTGCATCCCTTTCAAGGAAACTACAATCAATGGCAAGAGATACATTTGCCATTTAGTGATTTTAAGCCTTCGTTTCGGGGTTTGATTTTGCCAGATGCTGCTCCCTTGGATCCTAGCAAAATACAGCAAATTGGCATACTAATTAGTGACTCTCAAACGGGACCTTTTAGTTTAGAGATTGATTGGATAAAAGCCTACTGATAACTGTTTACCATCCGCCGCCGCCACCACCGCCGCCACCGCCGCCTGAAGAGCCGCCACCCCCAGAAAATCCACCCCCGCTACTAGAGCTCGACCCTGGAGGTGTGGAAGAACTAGCCAAAGCGCTGGAGAATGAAGAGCTCAAGTTGGAGGCGAATTTAGTGGAACCAATGTCACTCCAATTTTTGCTCCCAGAATACCATACAGGATGATAACCACCTGTTTGCCCTGGAACGTTTTGTACGGATTTTAAGACATCTTCAAATTGCTTTCCCCACTCATTGGCCACACCTAGTGCCATGGCATAGGGTAACATCTTTTCGAAATGTTCAGGTGTTCGCTCTGGTGGATTGATAAGATTCATCCGATGTTTCTCCGCCGTTGAGAGATACATTTTAAAGCCATCTATTCTATCCATAACCGACCTCCCAAATATGGTGGGAGCCTCTAACCAATGGTAAAACATAATGTTCACTAATAATAAGAGTGCACCTACAATCAATAGCATGAAGGGCAAGCGTATGCCGGTCAACCATATCACTAAAAACTCCGCCCCCAAAAATGGCATAGAAAATAGCGTGAAGAAAATAGCCGTTGCTTTCTGGGCCCAGCCATTTTGAATCACATTTTTCCAGGCAGCAAGAGCCGTTGAAACCAAAGCTGTGCAACCTACTGTCCATATGGACAACCAAAGTAGGATGCCAAAATCGTCTCCATTGGCATCGAAATCCGAGACGATAAACATAATCCCAATAGTCAATACGGTCAAAAGGACTCCCGGTATTAACCAGTAACGGTTTAACTTAAAATACTCCCTACGAAAGTCGTCTTTAAGGCTTCCTCTTAAAGCTGACATCGCAGATCTGACAGTAGCGTGTTTCGAATTGGTCAGTTTTAATTTGGTACCGCTTCCCGAAAATAATTGAGCCAACATGAGTCGTTCGCCTTCCGCTATCCCATCTGGTTCCTGGGCCTCCAAGTGAAGCGTGTACACCTTGGACTTTTCTGTGATCTTGATGGCCCCTTTTACTGCCATACTAATTATGGAAGCAGCAAATGCTGAATTGTCAAAACCCATTTTATAGATATAGCGAGCTGCCGCTGGTCCTAATTGGTCCGGCGCTTCAAACAGCGGTACCACCGTACCCGAATCCGGATCTTTGCCCACGATGGTCCAAGCAAAAAGGTAATAGAAAAAAATTACTATCAAACCGGTGAGCCCTATTAAGGCTGCTTTGTTGTCCCTGAAAAACCAACCTATTTTGTCTTGTAATGAAGGCTCTCGCACCACGCCCTTAGGCCAGGAAACGGCTACTGACAATCCTTCAAAAGCACTAAGGCCTTTGGTCATTCTTACTTCTAAAGTATGGTCCCCGGACTGCGTTAAAATGCAATCGCATTTCACGGCTCCTTGGGGTCCTGAATATCCTGTAAACTGAATGATGTTTGCTCCTTCTGGTAAATAGATGGTTGCCTGAGCACTGTCAATAGGAAAGGTCCATCCTGTAGCAATTACGTTCCAATAAAGCTCATCGGAATCGTCAAAATAACCCAATTGACGGTTGGTGGTATATACGATTTCATAGGTATAGATATTTGAACTTAAGAAGGTATTCGCATCCCCTATATACAGGTTGATAAACCTTCCTTCCTTTTTTAAATGGAAGGGCTCATCTACTCCGTCCTTTCTTACTTCTTCCACATGAAAGCGAACAGCCACGTTATTTCCCATTCTGTCCTCGTATTTCACGGGAAATGCCCGATAGATACCCCTTCTAATGTCAATACCTTGGCTTTGTACTTTTATAGTTTCCGTGACCCTCATGGTGCCGTCTACCGTCACCTCTATGTCACTATCGTAATTGAGGATACGTTCGCTATCTTGAGCAGATAATGACAACGTTCCCCAAAGGACTAACAAACAGGGGAGCAAATGTTTCTTAAACATAAATCAGAACTTTACTTCTGGCACCTCACGCTCTGAGTTATCAATCTCAAAGTATTCGGCAATATTGAAACCAAAGCTACCAGCTACTAAATTGCTTGGAAAAGATTCAATCAGAATATTGAAATCTCTAGCAGTACCATTGTAATAGCGTCGGGCCATTTGAATATGTTCTTCTAACCCGGAAAGTTCCGTTTGTAATTGCCTAAAATTTTGATCCGCTTTGAGCTCGGGATAATTTTCCGCCACGGCGAACAGATTCAATAAGGACTGAGAAAGGGCAGATTCCGCAGCTCCTTGTGCCGCAACTCCATCCGCCTTCACACTCTGAGAACGCAATTCTGTAACTTGCTTGAATAGGTCTTCTTCATGTGTGGCATATCCTTTAACAGTTTCCAATAAATTAGGGATTAGGTCCGTACGTCGTTTTAGCTGCACGTCAATACCACTCCAGCCCTCTTTGACTAAATTTTTGTGCTTAACCAGACGGTTGTAAATGGATATGGCCCAAAAGACCATTAATACAATTAGTACTCCTACTATTAATGCAATCATGAAATGAAAATTAATTTAGAAAATATAATAATTTATACCATAGCTGGCATTTGGTGAGTTGTAGTGCTATCACTTTTTGTATTCATCGTTAATTTCAATCCAGTACCCATTGGGGTCTTGAAAGTACACTTGCACGACACCATCCACCCTAAGGTTCGGTCCTTTTTTAGTCCCGGCCCAGTCACTCATTTCAAGATTATGTTTTTCTAACACATCTAAGACCGCCTCAAAATTGGGGGTACTCCAAGCCAAATGGGTTTGTTTTATT
>JAJCYK010000298.1 GCA_029262935.1 Cytophagales bacterium
GCGCTGAGAAACCCACTAAAATACCTAGAACAACCAAAGCTCTCCCGGCATACCGGTGATAATTGATCCAACGCGTTCGGATACGAGTTAAGAATTGGAATGGAGCTAAGAATAAATACAATCCTCCGGCAATTACGTGAACCCCCGTGATTAGGGGATAATCTAAAAACCCCACATTATAGGGTTCTTTAACATAATGCATGATGGAAGCTCCAACGCCAACAATGGCGAGAAATCCCACTAAAAATCCTATCAACTTATTCATGTTTTACTTCATTTACTTGCATCAGCTAGGATTTACTCCCCATCACTTCAACACCTTCCCAATCCAAAGGAATGCCTTGTACCATAAACTCGGCACATCGTTCTCGATACAATTGCGCGGGTTTGTCCAGGGGATTAATATTCAGAACCTCTCTGAATTGCACGGCTGCATCTTCGAACTCTTTTGAAAAGTAGCTGTTTAAGCCTCTTTCGAAATGGGATTTAGTTCTAATCTTTAATTCAAGTATTTGTTCGGTGTCGCCATCAAAGACTTCGAGCACAGAAATGGCACCTTCTCTTCCTTTGACCTGTACTTTGGCTAAGAAACGATAATTAAAATGCTCGAGATGATCAATATTGGAGAGTGTTGATTCACTGATGATTATAGAGGCGCCGAAAAACTTGGTAAGTCCTTCCATGCGCGATGCTATATTCACCGAATCGGCTACTGCCCCTGTATCCATTCGGTCTTCATCACCAATGATCCCCAGCATCAAGGGTCCTGTATGTATACCGATACCAATCCTAATAGGTAAGCGACCTTTCTTTTCTCTCTGCATATTGTACTTGGCAACTTCTTTTTGCATTTCGATGGCGGTAATAACTGCGTCGTGGGCCTTGTTTCGATATATTGCCATAATGCCATCCCCGTAATATTGATTTACAAAACCATTGTTTTGCTTGATTACGGGACCCACTCGACTCAGATAGGCATTCAAAAAGTTGAACGTTTGCTCTGGAGACATGCTTTCAGATAAGGTGCTGTACGAACGAATGTCACAAAATAGAATGGTCATGTCGTCTTTAACTTGATCGCCAAGCACCACATCCATTATTGATTCCCTGCCGATGGTTTTTAGAAATTCATGAGGTACGAATCGACCATATGCTAAGTTGATTTTGAACAAATTTAGATGCGTTTTGATGCGCGCTAGAAACTCGTGTTTGGTGAATGGCTTTGCTAAATAGTCGTTAGCACCACAAGCAAAACCTTGTACTAAATCAGCCACTTGATCTTTTGCCGTAATCATAATAATCGGTAATTCGGTAGCTAGAAATTTTTCACGAATCCGACGACAAACTTCATATCCTGACATCTTAGGCATCATAAGGTCCAGTAAAATAAGATCCCAATGGGATTCATTGTCAACGGCCTCTAAAGCTTCTTCACCACTAAAAACTTGTGTAATAGCATAATTTTCAGATGCTAAATAGTTCATGTAAACTTGCTGATTGATTGGTTCATCATCCACGATTAGTAACTTAAAACCTCCGCTTTGCTTGTAACTAGTATCATTCGCAGGAGTTAGCACGATGTTGTTTGTTGCTCGGACTCTGGATATTCCCGGTAGTTGCATGTAACGATCTTGGAAACCTTGCTCCTGGAGGCCTGATATTTCCTGAGCCACAGGAATGCTAACGATAAATGTGGATCCTATCCCTTCTTCTGATTCCACACGGATGGTCCCCCCATGAAGTTCCACCAATTGTCTGGTAATCGCCAAACCCAACCCGGTACCTCCCTGTTCTCGTTCTATAGAAGCATCCACTTGCTCAAAAGATTGAAAAATGGATTCCAACTGGCTACTGGGGATCCCAATTCCCGGATCCGATACAGAAATATGAACCAGTCCATTGTTTTCGGATGCAGACACTTTTATAACACCTGTTTCTGAAAATTTGATAGCGTTATGAACAAGGTTGTGCAGTATTTGTTGAAGCCGATCAGGATCTCCATCAACCAAGGGAAGATTAGTTGGGATATCGTTTTTTAAGCTCAATTTGTTGTCCATCAGCAACGGTTCGCTAAACTTCAATACAATATCTGTAAGCACTCTAATATCGATTGGTTGCTTATTTAATTCTAAGCTTCGTGTTTTAAGTTTGGAGAAATCTAGTATATCATTTACCAGACTAGCCAAGCGTTTACCACTAGAGGCTACCATGGATAAATTAATGTTGGCTGCGTGCGGTAGCTTTCCAGCCACACCTTCCAATAGTGACTCCGTAAGCCCGATGATGCCATTCAACGGAGTTCGCAGTTCGTGGGAGGTATTGGCAAGAAATTCATCCTTGAGTTTATCTACCCTGCGTAATTGTTCTGATACTCGTCTTTCTTGGGCTAATTCTTTAGCCTGTACTCTAGTTTTGTACCCTATAAAGCTAAAAATTGCCCCACCTAATAGTATGGTATACAGGCTGTAGGCCCACCAAGTTTTCCACCAGGGTGGGGTAATGGTAATCTTCACAGAGGTGCCAATTTCGTTCCAGATTCCATCAGGATTGGACCCTTTTACTCTGAAAATGTAGTCTCCAGCGGGCAGAGCCGTAAATGTGGTGAACCTTCTGTTGTCTATGTAGTTCCACTCACTGTCAAATCCCTCCATCTTGTAGGCGTATTGGTTTTTTGTTGGCATGGAATAATGCAAGGCTGCAAATTCGAATGAGAACACACTCTCTTTGAAGGTAAAGGTGATCTCGCGGGTTTCAGTGATGGAGTTTTTCAGTGACGGTTTACTTTTGGAATGTTCATCAATTGGTACCGATTTGTTGAAGATTTGGAAATCAGTAATTACGATTTGAGGTTTATAGGGATCATCCTCAATGCCCTCCTTTGCGTAGAATGAATTAAAGCCATTGATGCCTCCAAAATACATCTCGCCGCTACGTTGCCCTTTATGATTTGCTGCGGCATTAAATTCATTGCTTTGGAGCCCATCGGCATAATCATAATTTCTAAAGGTCTTATTTACAGGGTTGAATTTCGACAACCCTTCATTCGTACTTAACCAAAGATTTGCATCGCTGTCTTCCAAAATCCCATTTATAACATCATTTGAGAGTCCATCTCTTTCCCTAAAATGTGTAAACGATTCGGTCTGCCGGTCAAATCTATTAAGCCCCCCACCATAAGTTCCTATCCATAATACATTGGGGTCATCAATGGATTGGTGCATAACGTTAACCTCGTTGGTGCTTATACTTTTCGGATTCTTGACATCGTGTAGATATCTGGAAAAAGTACCTTGAGCCTTTTCAAACCTATTCAGCCCTCCGGCTCTGGTCGCAATCCAAAGGGAGCCCGTACCATCATCATAAATTTGATTTATATTATCATCACTCAAGCTTTTAGGATCTAAAGGATCGTGGTTGTATCCGGTAAAGGTGTTATCGTTGACATTAAATTTGTTCAGGCCACCATAT
>JAJCYK010000299.1 GCA_029262935.1 Cytophagales bacterium
TGCCACCAGTAGCTGCCAATTATGAGTTATGGGAAATAGCGAACTTATCGGATTCATTGGTAAGTCAAAACGTGCGCCAATTTACTTTTATGGACGAAAATGCTATGTTGGGGGCTTATTTGGAACTTGACATAGGGGAGGTAGACGCTAGAATGGATGTTGCTTTGGATCAAATATACTACGTATACCAAGGTGATGGTAAACTTATGGTAGAGGCCGCTCAGGAGATTAACGTGCAAGCAGGTGACGTGGTGTTTTCCAAAGCGGGGTTAAATGCTCGCTTTACTCAGGTGACCCATGATTTGCAAGTGGTAATAATAAGTATGAAATCGATATCAAACACCACTTCTAATTTTCTCCACTATACACAAGCAACTATTGAAGCCTCCAGGAACAGCCAAAGTAACACGTGGAACCCTTTTCTCAATTTGGCCAATGTGCTACTTGGTGCCTACTTGCTGCCGCAATCCGCTGGAGGAGATTCACGCTTAGTGCACTCTTGGGAAGAACTTAATATAATAACTTCCGGATCTGCCACATTTGAAATGGACACAGGTGATATACTTGTAAAGCCTGGATCATTATTTTTTGTTAAAGAGGAGAATGGTCATTTTTTTCGCTCGCTCACCAGCGATACAGATATTCTCATTTTATGGGAACAACCCTAAGTAAACTGGCCACACACAGATCTGAGTGTGGCTAGTCCGTTAGACACGTCTTAGCCTTATCTCTTTTCATTTTATTTTATTATCCTTATTATACCTTTGATTCTAAGTGAATAAAGCCCTTGTTTATAGTGATAAATGAGCGTTCAAGGTTATTGTAATCACCGATACAATAGCTCAAGGCATTAGGGTATACATTTGCTACCATATAAACCACCTGAGGCATGATACGATATTGGAAATTCATACTTATTGCTCTGATTTGCTGGTCATGTGCTAGCTTAAAAACCCATTTTCCTGCCGGGTATCAGCCGGAAGCAGAAAGTTCAGGTGCCCTGGAATATTCTTTGATTTTCTTCGGAGGTGCCGACAAATCTGAAGCACATGATGCGCCAATTTTGTCTATTTTAGGTGATCACATGGCCTCCATGGATAAAGGTTCTTTGGTGCTATTGGGCAATAATGGAGCTAAGCGTGGACTTACAGACTCCACAAAAAATAGCATTCGACTTAAAACAGAAGCTATACTTAGACGGAAGCTTGATATGTTGTCTAGCTTTAAAGGTGACGTTTATATTGTTCCAGGCAACCACGATTGGGATCGTGGCGGTAAACAAGGTTATAGCCGCGTGACGTTATTGGAGGATTATGTAGAGGAAGTATTAGATAGAGATCAAGATGTAGTCGTTCCTAGTAGTGGATGCCCAGGACCCTTTGATGTACAAGTACAAGACGATCTCGTGCTCATATTTTTAAACACCCAATGGTGGTTGCATGAATGGGACAAGCCTGGACCAGGTTCGGCGTGTGACATGGAGGACGAATTGGATTTTATCGTGCAATTGGATGATATCGTCAAAAGAAATATTAATAAAAAAATAGTGGTAGCGGGTCACCATCCTGTTTTTAGTAACGGCCCCCATGGGGGTTACTTTCCAGCGTACGCTCACTTTATTCCTCCCGTATTAGGATCGACATATGCCTGGTATCGCAAACATATTGGTGGATTACAAGACTTGGCTGATACCAAGTATAAAGTAATGAGAAACGGCCTTGAGAGCATTTTTGCGCAGCATCCAAATCTTGTGTATTTAGATGGCCATGAGAAGTCATTGCAATACCATCGCAAAGGAGATCAACACTATGTAGTTAGTGGTGCCATAGTTAAATCTACTGCAGTTGCAAAAGGTCATGGAGCCACTTTTGTGTCAGGGACTCCAGGATTTGGCAAGATGAATTTTTACGATAATGGAGATGTTTACTTGGAATTTTGGGGTGAAACCGGGGGACAACCAAAATTAATTTATAAGGAAAAACTCTATAACCATGTCTACGACCCTGATTCAGAAGATTTGGAGGCACGATACGCAGACCTTGACTATTCTGGTCAGAGGGTCAATGCGGTCGCAACCACAAAATTGAATCGCAAGAAGACCAAAAAGAGACCGGGGCTAGCCGGGAATAATTATCGTAAGGAATGGGGCACCGAAATGCAAGACGTTCGAGTCTTTGATATCGGCAAAGAAAAAGGCGGGATGAAGGTTGTTCAGAGAGGTGGGGGACTACAAACAAAGTCATTGCGCCTGGAGGAGAAATCTGGTAAACAGTTTGTATTAAGATCAATTGAAAAATTTGCCGAAAAAGCTGTACCCTCTGCGTTAAGAGGAACGGTAGTGGCAAGTTTGGTGGCAGATCAAGTGTCTGCATCGCATCCGTATGCCGCTTTTGTAATACCACCCATGGCTGAGGCGGTTGGGGTATACCATACTAATCCGGAGTTAGTTTACCTACCGGACGACCCTAGGTTGGGAATTTATCAGCAAGATTTTGGCGACGGTTTGTACTTGTATGAGGAGCGACCTGCTAAGGATCGTCGTGAACTAGCCA
>JAJCYK010000300.1 GCA_029262935.1 Cytophagales bacterium
GAGCTACATCCACCATTTAGATGGTTTGCAAAAGTAGGCCATTGACGGGATTTTACAAAGTAAATATTCCCAAATTTAACGACGAAACAAGAGTCTTTGACCTTGTGGTTGTTCCTCCACTACGCCTTCTTGATAGGCCAAGGTCCCAGACACTATGGTATGGGTGACTTGTGATTTAAACTGGGTGTTCTCAAATGGGGACCATCCACACTTGGAAAGTATGTTTGATGGACCAACTTGCCATGGGTTGTTGAGGTTAACCAATACCAAATCGGCAAAATATCCCTCTCTAATAAAACCTCTGTCCTCAATTTCAAATAGTATGGCTGGATTGTGACACATCTTTTGAACAATGGTTTCTAGCGAAATTTTTCCTTGATGAAAAAACTCCAACATAGCCACCAAGGCATGTTGAACTAAAGGGCCTCCGGATGGAGCTGTAGTGTAGCTATTTTGTTTTTCCTCCCAGGTGTGCGGGGCGTGATCTGTGGCTACTATATCAATGCGATCATTTAAGAGGGCTTCCCATATGCGGTCCTGATCTTGCTGCGATTTGACCGCAGGGTTCCATTTAATGGCGCTTCCTTTTTCTTGGTAATCCTCATCGGTAAACCATAAGTGATGTATGCAAGCCTCTGCGGTGATCTTTTTGTCTTGTAAAGGAATGTCTTTTTCAAACAATAAGGTTTCATCACCAGAAGAGATGTGCAAAACATGCAGCCGAGTACCGTGCTTTTTTGCCAATGCTACAGCTCTTGAAGAGCTTAGGTAACAAGCATGAGCACTTCTGATATCTGGATGATGACGGAAAGGAATGTCATCACCGAAGCGTTTCATGTACTGTGCCAAATTTTCCTTTACTGTAGTTTCGTCCTCGCAGTGAGTAGCAATTGGTAGATGGGCTTGAGCGAACAATCGATCCAAAGTCTTTTCATCATCTACCAACATATTACCGGTACTTGATCCCATAAAAACTTTTATGCCGCAGACGGTACGACCGTTGGTCCGAAGTACTTCTTCCAAGTTGTCATTAGAAGCGCCCATATAAAAAGAATAATTTGCAAAAGAGGTAGTGGCCGCTGTTTGGTACTTTTGCTCTAAAAGTTCTTGGGTTAGGGTAGGGGGCTTAGTGTTGGGCATTTCCATATAGCTGGTTATTCCTCCAGCTATAGCGGCTCTTGATTCTGAGTGAATGTCACCCTTATGAGTGAGCCCAGGTTCTCGAAAATGCACTTGATCGTCAATGCAACCTGGTAGGAGCAAACGATCACGCCCATCTATTTCAAAGGCACCAGGGTGAGAAATTGAATTGCCAATTTTATAAATCCTTTGGTCCTTAACTAAAACATCAGCTTGAAGGATTACTCCTTCATTGACCAGTTGGGCGTTTTTAATTAGAATAGCAGACATAGCTTACAAGTATACGATTTTTGGCCTGAAATATTTTTTAAGGGATTATTAAACTTTAGCTTTGAAAAACTTCCAGAAATGAGTACCAATATTAACAGTTTTCAAGATTTAAAGTTGAACAAGCAATTGTTGAAGGCTGTAGATGGACTCCAATTTAAGGAACCTACGCCAATTCAGGTAAAGGCTATTCCACTAATCCAAGCGGGTCATGACATTTTGGGGATTGCTCAAACAGGAACAGGCAAAACTGCAGCTTTCGTATTGCCACTTTTAATGAAAGTAAAATATGCCCAGGGAGAGTTTCCCAGAGCTCTGATCATGGCACCTACCCGCGAACTGGTTGATCAGATCCATCAACATCTAACGGCACTTTCTAAATTTACTGACATAAGAGCTGTGGCTATTTACGGAGGCATGGGGCCAACATCACAGATAGCAGCTTTGAAAGCCGGAGTAGATTTGTTGGTTGCCACGCCTGGAAGATTTCTTGATTTATATCAAAGAGGAGACCTTCAAGTCAAAGATATAAAAACACTCGTCTTAGAAGAAGCAGATAAAATGATGGATATGGGATTCATGCCTCAAATCCGTAGAGTTTTGGAGATTATTCCTGTCAAAAGACAAAACCTCCTCTTTTCGGCCACCATGCCTGAAAAAGTGATTACACTTTCAGAAGAGTTTCTGGAATATCCACAAGTGGTTGAAGTCACGCCATCCGCAACCACTGCTAAAACCATTGATCAATATTGCTACCAAGTGCCTAACTTTAAGGCTAAAGTAAATCTATTGAGCTATTTACTGTCAGATGAAGTTAGATTCAATAAAGTATTGGTCTTTGTCCGCACGAAACAAATCGCGGACAATATTTACAAATATTTGGCCAGAACAGCCTCAGGGGAAGTTCGAGTTATTCACAGCAACAAAGGACAAAACACAAGGCTTAACAGTATTGATTCCTTTAAAGAGGGCGAAACAAGAATATTGGTGAGTACAGATGTGTCTGCTAGAGGAATTGATGTGTCTATGGTTAGTCACGTAATAAACTTTGAGGTTCCGGTGGTCTACGAAGACTATGTCCATCGTATTGGACGTACCGGCAGAGCACAAAACAAGGGAGTGGCCATAAGTTTTTATAATGAAGTGGAGGCGTTTCACATCGCCAATATTGAGCGGATAATTCAAGCTAAAATTCCACGAAAGCAGGTGCCCCAGCCAGTGGAGATACCGCCAACCGATTTTGAAGAGCAACAGCAAATGGCCAGATTGATTGATCAACAAAAGCGAAAGTTAGATCCTTTGTTTCAAGGGGCATTCCATACAAAGAAAAAACAGCCCGGCAATAAACGGGCCTCAGCTCGCTCTAAAAG
>JAJCYK010000301.1 GCA_029262935.1 Cytophagales bacterium
CGTGTACACCGTAAATATTGACTTTGTATTTGACGGAGAAGGAAATTCCTTATCGCAAGGAGGCATAATCGAACAGCGTTTCCCCCAAGCTACTGGCTTTATATTTCTATATGGTGTACAATTGGTAGACCCCAATATTCCAATTTGGTCTGCTGGAGTTATTTTAGATGATGGCAACATTTACTTACGAGAATTCGCACCTACAGTCACAGAAGTTAACCGAGTCAAATTAAATTTTAATAACAATTACTTCCATACTGGGACCGCAGCCCCAGGCGACCAGCAGAATCTTGAGGCTATAATCGATCAAATATTTGCGGGAGGCGAGATGTATGCTTTTGAATTTCCGATCACTGGCGTTACCTTATTCCGACTATTCAATCCCTGCAACAGTCACGAGGTATTTTTGGTACAATAGTTAAATTGGAGGCAATTAACTTTTAGAAATCAAAGGGAATAATTACTTTCGCCGCAAAAGCAGATGTGAGTAAACCCCACCGACCCCAGATTGAGATTATTGAGGAGGACTATAAAATCCCTCAATTAGGCAGAAGACGACGTATATCCGCGTTACTTCCTCATGATTATTATGAAACGGACCGCATGTATCCCGTGCTATATTTACACGATGGTCAAAACTTATTTGATGATCAATCTCCTTTTGGGAATTGGGCCATTGATAGATCTCTAGGACGTTTGGCCAAGCAAGGCCTGGGACAAGTGGTCATCATTGCTGTGGATCATGGCGGGGAAGATCGGATCAACGAGTATTTGCCATATGACTCCGAAGATCATGGAGCTGGTCAAGGCAAGAAATACATCACCTTTTTGCAAGAGACATTAAAGCCATTTGTGGACGGCAAGTATCGGGTACATACCGATGGACCCAATACAGGAATTGGAGGTAGCTCTATGGGTGGGTTAATTAGCTTGTACGCCGGCCTCACTAACCCGGAAACATTTAGCAAAATGATGATATTTTCACCTAGCTTGTGGCTTGCTCCAAAAATTTACAAGCTGGCCAAGAAGTTTACTCCATCCGTACCGTCTAAACTATATTTATATGCAGGGGGGCAAGAAAGCCAAGCACACCTACCAAATGTCATGCGGTTTGGAGCCAATTTGTTACTAAACAAAGGGTCTGGTTTTAGGTTTAAGTTTTCTCATAACCCCGATGGCGTACATCATGAAAAAGACTGGCGTACGGAGTTCCCACAAGCGTTAAATTGGCTTTACAACAGTCATTGATAGGGGATTTGTACTACCTTTGACCTAAATGAAATTATCATGAAGTTTGAATTAGTTCTTTCAGGAAGTGCAGATCATGTAGTGGTACCGTACTTTCAAGATCAGACCAATATTGAAACGGGTTCCATACAGGTGGATCCTGCATTGCTTTCCGGAAAACAACACGATCTTTATTCAGTTTGGGTGGCTGCTTCTAATCATCACTTGCATTTTTTGGGACTGGGAGACATTGAGTCAGCATCTCGGTCATCAACCATATTCAATAGCGTGGGCTTGGAGGCCCAAAAACGAGGCTGGAAAAATTTACTGGTGGACTTACGTCATTTAGAGCGTGAGTACCTGTATCCCTGTGTCTTGGGATTAGCAAGATCAGACTATCAAATAGGTCAATATAAAACGGAAAAAACCACCAGTTTACCGAACATGGAGGTTAAGATTTTACTATCAAATATGGATCAGGACTTGGAGGATATTTGCCAGGAAGCCCAGGATATTGCTGACTCCATCAAGAGAGTGATGTCTTTGGTGGATGCACCTGCCAATGTTAAAACCCCACAATATCTGGCCAACTGGGCTTTGGAGTCCGGTAAGACGCATAATTATCAAGTTGAAATAATTTCAGGCGATGCGTTGGAATCCCAAGGGTTACACGCTTTAAAGGCCGTAGGGCAAGGTAGTATTTACCCTCCAGTGCTTATAAAAATAGCCTACAAACCGAATGCTAACAAGGCCTTCCAGCTGGGGTTGGTAGGTAAAGGAGTGACTTTTGATACTGGGGGAATTTCTATCAAGAAATCCACCAACATGCACTATATGAAAAGCGATATGGGTGGCGCAGCTTCGGTAATGGGGGCTATGGAAACGATCGCCAGACTGCAACTACCGGTAAATGTCGTAGCGGTGGTTCCGGTTGCGGAGAATGCCGTGGATGGGCAGAGCATCAGGCCTGGTGATGTTATTTCCTCATATTCTCAGAAGTCTATTGAGATTATTGATACCGATGCGGAGGGCCGCTTGATTTTAGCTGACGCTTTGGCATTTATTCAGGATAAATACAGCCCAGAAACTGTTTTGGATTTGGCCACCCTTACAGGTAGTTCAGTGGCCACTTTAGGATTTCACGCAGCAGCGGCATTCACCAACAATGATGATTTATTCCTCGCTCTGGAGCAGGCAGGTCAGCAAGAAGACGAACGCATCTGGCGCCTGCCATTATGGAAAGAATACGAAGAAGACCTTCATTCGGATGTGGCAGATATCCGAAATTTCAGCGGTAAGCCCATTGCAGGAGCTATTACCGCCGCCAAATTTTTGGAGTACTTTATTAAAGATCATCCCCGATGGGCTCATTTGGATATTGCCGGGGTGGCATTCGGTACCACAAAACATGCTAAAATGAAATCGGCTACGGGGTATGGCGTACGCCTTTTGACCAATTACGCAAGATCTTTAAGTTCAAATTAAATGCTATGAAACCTTTGAATATCTTATGTATTTCATCCTACTATAAAGGTGCGGACTTTATCTCAGCAGCGCATGCGGCTGGACATCAAGTATATTTGCTAACAGGCTCTGATTTAAAGCAAGAACTTTGGCCTTGGGATGCCATTAAGGAAACCTACTACATGGACATTCAGGAAAACGGCACGTGGGATATGCAGCACCTTATTGGCGGCATTGCTTTTCAGATGCGTGAAATTGGGTTTGACAAAATGGTGGCCCTCGACGATTTCGATGTAGAACAAGTGGCCCATTTACGAGAGCACTTCAGAATACCCGGCATGGGGTCAACCACTGCGCGCTACTTTAGGGACAAATTAGCCATGAGGATGAAAGCCTATGAAGCAGGCATTCCGGTGCCGCGGTTTACCGCCCTATTTAAGGACCAGGACATAAATGATTTTGCAAATGTCGGCGACGCACCATGGTTAATTAAACCCAGAAGTGAAGCTTCAGCTACAGGAATTCAAAAAATATCATCCTCAGAGGAGTTATGGTCTGTAATTCATGGATTGGAGGACAAAAGACCCAGCTATTTGGTGGAGAAATTTGCTCCCGGCGATGTTTATCATGTAGATAGTTTAATATACAACGGTCAAGTACTTTTTGCCAATGTTAGTCAATACCTTGATACACCCTTCGAGGTGGCTCATGGTGGCGGAATTTTTAGATCTCAAACAGTAGAACAAGGGTCAAACGACGACTTAGAATTGCGCAAGCTCAATACCAAAGTGATGCAGGCGTTTGGCATGAAGAATAGTGCCTCACATACTGAATTTATCAAGTCAAAAGAAACGGGGGATTTCTATTTTTTGGAAACATCGGCCCGAGTAGGCGGGGCCAATTTGGCGGAAATGGTGACCGCAGCCACGGGTATAAACCTGTGGAAAGAATGGGCTCTTATTGAATTGGCGGTGGCCCTTGATGAGGATTATAGTTTGCCTGAAGTCAGGAAGCAACATGCTGGGATAGTAGTTTCATTGAGTCGTTTTCAACATCCTGACACCAACAGTTTTAACGATTCAGAAATTTGCTGGAGAATGAACAAAGAGTGGCACATAGGGCTGATCGTTCAATCTGAAAGCAGAGACAGAGTACGGGAGTTGTTGGATCACTACACCCAAAGGATTGGTGCGGAATTTCATGCCAGTCTTACTCCTCCGGACGCCTCTCGGGTTTAAGAAGGCTCGAAGAAGCCGACGCTTGCACCCACCCAATCTTTGTCTTTGTTGTATTTGACTCCAATCATTTCCCCTTTTGACAACCGTACCAGATTGTTAACAATCCGCGCGTTTGTTTGGCCTTGTTCCCAAATGAGTAACATGCGAATCTCTACTTTTACACCGCCATTGGGAGCGATAGGGAAAGGTTGATATTGTACTCGTTTCTGTAAAATGTAGTTCTCTTTATCTTCGAGTTGATCCAATAGTTGAGGTGTGACATTTAACTGTACACCAGATCCTGCGAACGAATATAAGGGCTTAAGTACGTAGTCCTGTAAGTTGTCCGGATAGGTTTGCAATTCGCTTAGATAAAGGCATTCTGGTACATAGCGACCTTTCAATAGTGGCATGATGTATTTACTTATTCGAAAATACCAATTGGGATGACCCACCCACTCGACATCAACTTCATCTTTAAAATAAAACTCCCTTTTAAGATCAGGCCTTTTGCTCAATTCATCAAATATTACCCGATTGTATATTTTGTGAACGGGTATTTGGGCACCTTGCTCGTCGAGGTAATACAACTTGCGTCCCTCTTTTTTAAGCTTGCTGATACA
>JAJCYK010000302.1 GCA_029262935.1 Cytophagales bacterium
CAAGCGTTTAAAGATTACGGAGGGTGGTTGGATCAACGAAGTTATGATAGTCCCGAATCTCTGAGACAAGATCTCAACAATGTTGCTGGGAATATCGCCCAATACGGTATCATTGGTCAGAAAGGTTTTGATAAGTATCGCGTCAAGAGTTTAAAGTATGAACTGACTAAAGCATCAAGCTCCGGACCAGTTCGTAGGCTTCCATCACTTTTTCTACTCCTCACTTACGGCCTCTGTATTATAGGAGCCATGATGTATATCCTACCAAAAGTCAAAACGGACGGGCCTCCCGGAATAAAAAACAACGGCATCTTTTTCTCGGTCATGAAAAACAAAGGGTGGCTAGGCATTCTCACGGGCACATTTTTAATCGTGTTTTATATCTTCCTTTATTACTTTCCGGAGTATATGACCAATTGGATCGTCATGGTGGATCCGGTTAGTATTTTCCTTAAAGGCAGCCCTGCTGGACGGTTCTTTCTTTATGGATTTATTTACACTTTATGCATCCTGGTCATGGGAGGCCGCATGATTATTAAATATCGCCATAGCAAATATCAAATGATCAGAACAGCCTCTGTGATGTTTTTTCAAACAGCTTTCGCTTTTTTGATCCCTGAAATTCTCTTGAGGTTGAACAAACCTTATTTTGATTTCAAGAATATTTGGCCCTTGGATTATGATTTCTTTTTTGACAACGAACTAAGCTCGTTAATCGACAGCGGATCTTTAGGAATATTTATGTTGGGATGGGGGTTAGCACTCATTATTATAGCGGTTCCTGTATTTGTTTACTTCTTTGGCAAACGTTGGTACTGCTCATGGGTATGTGGCTGTGGAGGTCTGGCTGAAACGCTAGGTGATCCTTACCGACAGTTATCAAATAAATCATTAAAAGCTTGGAAAGTGGAACGTTGGATGATCCATTTGGTGTTAGTATTTGCAGTGGTGATGACTGGAGGAGTACTATATACTTATTTCACTGGTACCTCCCAGATCGGCGGTCTTAGTACGTATGCCATTCGAGAAACTTATGGTGCTTGGATTGGAGCAGGTTTCGCTGGAGTTGTTGGTACTGGGTTCTATCCTTTGATGGGTAATCGTGTTTGGTGTCGTTTTGGATGCCCTTTGGCGGCTTACCTGGGTTTAGTTCAACGATTTAAATCCCGGTTTCGCATTACTACCAATGGTGGTCAATGCATCTCATGTGGTAATTGTTCTACTTATTGTGAGATGGGCATAGATGTTCGTTGGTACGCCCAAAGAGGACAAAATATAGTACGTTCTTCGTGTGTTGGTTGTGGGGTTTGTTCGTCAGTTTGCCCCAGAGGAGTGCTTAACTTAGAAAACGGACCAGAAGCAGGCCGTATCAATGAGCCAATTTTAATTGGAAACAACAGTTTTAAGGTTGAGGCTTAATAGGTTAATCGGTTTAACAACTGTCATAGTAAGGACATTTGAGAAGTTTAAATATGTGTAGCTTGCGCGGGTTTAATTTTTTAATCTTTGGGAACTACTAACATCAAAGTTATCATTCCGGCATTTAATGAAGAAAATGCCGTGGGTAACGTACTACAAGAAATTCCGAAAGATATTATTTCTGAGGTCATTGTGGTTAATAACGCCTCCACTGACCAAACAGAAGCCGCCGCTCGAAATTACGGAGCCACGGTTTTAAGTGAACCCAAACAAGGGTATGGGTATGCTTGTTTAAAGGGAATGGAATATGTGGCAGCCCAGACTGATCAGCCTGATATCGTGGTCTTTCTGGACGCCGATTATTCTGATTATCCGGAGGAGATTCCCAAATTGGTGCAACCAATTATTGACAACTCCTCAGACCTAGTCATTGGGAGCAGGGCGCTAGGAAATAGAGAAAAAGGGTCCATGACTCCGCAACAGGTGTTTGGCAACTGGCTGGCAACATCTTTGCTTAAGTTATTCTATGGGGCTAATTATACTGATTTGGGGCCTTTTAGGGCTATAAGGTATCAAAGTCTCTTGGGATTGGGCATGAAAGATACCACTTATGGGTGGACGGTTGAGATGCAATTGAAAGCCTCTAAACAGCAATTACGCTGTTCCGAGGTACCTGTAAAATACCGGGTCCGTGTTGGGAAATCCAAAGTTTCTGGCACTTTAAAAGGAACGGTATTGGCAGGTTATAAAATTCTTTGGACGATATTTAAATATTTGTGATGGAATACATTGTTGTGTTTTTTTATTTATTGGCCTTATTGCTGATCTTTTTGTTCAGTCTGGGACAACTACAACTAACCTGGTACTACAGCAAAAAGAAGGCATCGCAACCCGTGGACACCGCGACCCTAGCTGTTGAAGATTTGCCTCTAGTTACCGTGCAACTCCCCATTTTTAACGAATTGTATGTAGTGGAGCGGCTCATTGATGCTGTTGCCAATTTTGACTATCCCCAGAATAAACTTGAGATCCAAGTATTGGATGATTCTACGGATGAAACTACAAACATCATTGCCAAAAAAGTTCATGCTTTGGCCAGTTCTGGATTAAACATCACGCATGTCATACGCGAGAACCGCTCCGGATTTAAAGCAGGGGCCTTACAGCATGGATTAGAGATTGCCTCTGGAGAATACCTCGCTATCTTTGATGCGGATTTTCTGCCCCACAAAACATTTTTAATGGACACCATTCCTAGTTTTTCCGGGGAGAAAACAGGTATGGTACAAACACGATGGGGGCATATTAACAAGGATTATTCCATGCTCACGAAATTGCAAGCTTTTGGTTTGGATGCGCATTTTTCTGTGGAACAAACCGGTAGAAGCATAGCAGGAAGTTTTATAAATTTCAATGGCACCGCCGGGGTGTGGCGAAAGTCGTGTATTATAGACTCCGGGGGATGGTCATCAGATACACTTACTGAAGATTTGGATCTGAGCTACAGAGCTCAAATGAAAGGCTGGGAATTTAAATATCTCGAAGATGTGATTGCCCCCGCTGAGCTCCCTGTTTTGATGCCTGCGGTAAAGTCTCAACAATTCCGCTGGAACAAAGGCGCCGCGGAAACGGCCAAAAAGAATATTTGGAAAATACTTAAAGCACCCTGGAGTGTTACTCATAAATTGCATGCCATTTTTCATTTGTTTAATAGCTCGGTTTTTGTCTGTCTTTTATTGGCGGCAATACTCAGCATACCCATGCTTTTTATAAAAAATGCCCATCCCGAATTCCAGAGGATATTCAATCTTGGAAGCATATTTTTAATCGGTTTCTTTTCTATTGCCTACTTTTATTGGATTGCCAATAAAAAGATGAACCCCGTAAAAGCATTTGGGACCTTTATAAGAACGTTTCCCTCTTTTCTAACGGTTTCCATGGGTTTGTCATTACACAACACCATCGCGGTATTGGAAGGTTTTTTCGGGCTAAAGTCCCCCTTTATACGTACTCCAAAATTTAACATAAAGCATTCCAAAGATCAGCTACGAAAGAACGTTTATATAAAAAATAAATTAAGTATCAGTACCCTGATGGAAGGTCTGTTGAGTCTATATTTCGCTTTTGGTATCGCCGCGGGAATCTACTTGTGGGATTTAGGGCTGATCGTATTTCATGTTATGCTGGCATTGGGTTTTGCTGTTGTTTTTTATCAATCCGTGAAATCAGTCACCTATGCGGAGCCTTGAAAAGGCCAACACTTCCATCCCTTGGTTGACAGCTGGATTTTTGGCTTCTTTAATCTGCTATCATCTCTTACTTTATCAGACTTCAAGAATTGACTTTTTTAGTATACTGCTATACTTCAGTTTACTTGGATTAGCTTACCTCATGGTGTTGCGTAAGAGCACCAGTATATCCTTGAACTTGTTACTCATTGGTGCCGTAATCCTTCGATTGTCATTAATTGGGGCTGTACCAGAACTTAGTGACGATTTTTATCGGTTTATCTGGGATGGCAGGCTTTGGCATTCCGGGGTACACCCGTTCGCATTTCTGCCCTCGGAGTTAATGCAAAACCCGGAATTTAGCAGTGACCCTCTTAATCAACAGCTTTTCACAGGTCTCAATTCTCCCGATTACTTTACCATCTACCCACCGGTCTCTCAATTTGTATTTATACTGAGTACTTCATGGTTTCCTGACAGTATTATGGGAAACCTGGTGACGATGAGAAGTATCATATTACTTAGCGAAATAGGTACTATTTTCATGTTGCCGAGAGTGCTTGCTCTGTTTAAAATCCCCTCGCGCCACGCTTTAATTTATGCTTGGAACCCATTGGTGATCGTTGAACTCACCGGTAATCTTCATTTTGAAGCTATCATGATATTCTTCTTGCTATTAGCCGTTTGGTGCTTTAAGACAGGAAGATGGTTTTGGTCTGCGTTTGTCCTAGGGCTAGCTATTAGTACAAAACTGGTGCCTTTGATTTTTCTCCCTTTGTTGTGGAGGCGTTTACCTTTAAAAAGATTGACCCTCTATTATTTAGTATCAGGCCTCACGGTACTCTTTTGTTTTTTGCCATTACTTAATAGTGAGCTGATCCAGGGTATGTCGTCCAGTCTTTCTCTTTATTTTCAAAAATTCGAGTTCAATGCTAGCATCTATTACATCGTAAGAGAAATAGGATTTGCAATCAAAGGATTTAATGTGATCCAAACAGCTGGTAAGTACTTGGCGCTAACGACTTTCATAAGCATTCTTTTGTTATCCTGGCGCTCCGCAAAAAAGATCACTTGGCCTCAAGCAATGTTGTGGTCGTTATTAATTTACTTGTTACTCACTACCACAGTACATCCCTGGTATATTACACCTTTAGTACTGCTGAGCTGTTTTAGTAAATTCCGTTTTCCAATAGTTTGGTCAACGGTGGTAGTTTTGAGTTATGCGGGTTATAGCGACTCCGGATACAGTGAAAACTTGTGGTTCGTAGCGGCTGAATACACGGCCGTGCTACTTTTTATTTGGCTGGAGCTTAAAGGATATTTGGCGAACCTATTTGATATCAAAACAGTTACTATCAAATGAAAGCTCTGTCCAACATAATTTGGATGACCCTTATAAGCTGCTCGGTGGCCTGTGCACAGCAAACGTTGGATGAAAAGCTGGAAAGCCTTTATCATAAAACGGTGCCGTTGATTCAACCAGAACAATTGGCAGATTGGAAAAATCAAAATGCTCAGGTATTTCTTCTAGATACCCGCACGAACCGAGAATTTCAAGTGAGCCATATAGCGGGTGCCGAATTAATCGATTATGAATCCTTTCACAACGAAGATGTCAATCATATTCCCAAAAACAAGAAAGTAGTGGTGTATTGTAGCGTGGGGTATCGAAGTGAACGAATTGGAGAAAAACTTCAAGAACTGGGTTTTACAGAAGTATACAATTTATATGGTGGTATTTTTCAATGGAAAAATCAGGACCATCAAGTGGTAGATGCCAAAAACCTTCCTACTGAAAACGTACATGCCTACAATAAAAGCTGGGGACAGTGGCTGGAGAAGGGGGTAAAAGTATATGAATGAGTTGTTAATCGTATTTGTTAAAAACCCCAGTTTAGGCGCGGTTAAAACGAGATTGGCTAAAACCATTGGTGATGAAGCCGCCTTGGTGGTGTACCAGGAACTATTGGCCCATACCAAAAAAATAACCTTACCCTTGACCCAAGATAAAGTAGTGTTCTATTCCGATTCTATTGAAGAGAAGGATTTGTGGGATGGCGATTATCTAAAGCAAACCCAGTCCGGAGTGGATTTGGGAGCACGGATGCTAGCAGCTTTTTCCTGGGCTTTTAGTAAAGGGTATGAAAAGGTTGGTATTATCGGCAGTGATTGCTATGAACTTGACTCTCAGATTTTGTTTGATGGATTTCGGGCATTGGATAGTCACCAAGTAGTACTGGGCCCAACTCTGGATGGAGGCT
>JAJCYK010000303.1 GCA_029262935.1 Cytophagales bacterium
GTACTTGGAGAGCAAACAGGAGTAGAAGTATACGCAGAGCCCGATCTTAAGGATCCTTTAAAGATAGCGTCCAATGCCTTAAAATACGCAAAGGAGCAGAACAAAAAAGTGCTTATTGTGGATACCGCCGGGCGTTTGGCGGTGGATGAAGAAATGATGGATGAGATTTCCCAATTAAAGGAAAAGCTTCAGCCTTCTGAAACCTTGTTTGTGGTGGACGCTATGACCGGTCAAGATGCCGTAAATACCGCCAAAACATTTAATGATCGTCTTGATTTTGATGGGGTGGTCCTCACCAAATTGGATGGTGATACCCGTGGTGGAGCCGCCTTGTCCATTCGATCAGTAGTACAAAAGCCCATTAAGTTTATCAGTATGGGTGAAAAGATGGATGCCATCGATATTTTTCATCCCAATCGTATGGCCCAACGCATACTGGGCATGGGAGACGTGGTTTCATTAGTAGAAAAAGCCCAAGAGGTTTTTGACGAAGATGAAGCGCAACGACTTCAAAAACAGATTCGAAAAAATCAATTCAATTTCGATGACTTTCTTTCTCAATTACAGCAGATCAAGAAAATGGGTAACATTAAAGATCTTGTAGGGATGATTCCAGGTATGGGAAAGGCCGTTAAAGATGTAGATATCGACGACGACAGCTTCAAACCAATTGAAGCTATTATTCGCAGCATGACACCCTATGAACGGGCCCATCCGGACACTTTAAATGGAAGTAGAAAGAAAAGGATTGCGACTGGAAGTGGAACCTCAGTTCAAGAAATCAATAACTTACTTAAGCAATTCAATGGCATGCGCAAAATGATGCGTACTATGAACAAAATGAGTGGATCAAAAAGAGGTTTGGCTAACTTGAATCCTTTTGGTTAACGATACATAACCGCATTGATAGCGTCTACCGTTCTTTTTACATTTGGTAAAATGACTTCAATTAAAGTTGGAGCATAGGGTAGTGGAACGTCCATACTGTTTACCCGAGTTACGGGAGCATCTAAGTAATCAAAGGCATTTTTTTGAATATGATAGGCTATTTCCGTAGTAATGGATGCTAAAGGCCAAGTCTCTTCCAAGATGACCAATCGGTTGGTCTTTTTGACAGAATCCACAATTTTTTGGTAATCAATAGGTCGCACTGTTCGGAGATCAATTACTTCGACAGATACGTTCTCCTTAGCCATAGCCTGAGCTACTTCGTGGGCGATTTTCATCATTTTTCCGAAGGAGACCAGGGTTACATCGTTTCCTTCTTTAACCACCTTAGCCTCTCCAATAGGTATCAAATACTCGTTTTCAGGAACTTGCCCCTTATCGCCGTACATCAATTCGGATTCCATATAAATCACTGGATCATCATCTCTAATACTGGACTTTAATAAACCTTTGGCGTCATAGGGATTGGAGGGTACCACTACTTTTAATCCCGGGCAATTAGCGAACCAATTCTCGAAGTTCTGCGAGTGTTGGGAACTTAACATGCCCGCATTACCCGTAGGTCCACGAAATACGATAGGCACGGGGAACTGTCCCCCAGACATCGACATCATTTTGGCAGCACCATTAATAATCTGATCGATGGCCACCAAGGAAAAATTGAAGGTCATAAACTCGATGATGGGTCGAAGCCCATTCATAGCCGCACCTACGCCTAGGCCAGCAAAGCCCAATTCCGATATTGGTGTATCTATTACCCGTTCGGCTCCAAATTCGTCCAGCATACCTTGGCTAACTTTATAGGCACCATTGTACTCGGCAACCTCTTCTCCCATAAGGAATATTTTCTCATCCCTACGCATCTCCTCATTCATGGCTTCTCTTAGGGCTTCTCGAAATTGAATCTCTCTCATCGTATTGGCTTTATTGTGGCTGTCAAAATTATGAATTAGTGCTTAATTAACAAACTCAAACGGATACAATAAAAAAGCCCTGTAGTAGAATCTACCACAGGGCTTTCATTATAGCTTAATTGTCTATTTCAAAGCGTCAATAAATCCTGGGTTGCTCTTAACAGATAAGAACTCAAGATCACCGGCAGCCATTTCTTTAATAGAAGCGTCAGCTTGCGCCGCTTGGGCCAAGTGCTGAACAGCTTGATCAGCGTTACCTAAACGAGCTGAAGCAATTGCCGCAGCATAGTGGGCCATGGCGTCGTTTTCAACTTCACCAAACGAAGTCAACGCGTTTTGGTAGTCCTTGCTAAGCAATTGTGCCAAACCTTTGTTGTATACGTTTTCACTGCTTTCTTTGGAACTAGATAAAGACTTGATAGCCGCGTCGTAGTTTCCTTGACGAAGTTCTACTAGTCCTTTCACACCGTTGATTTCAGCAGATAACTGATTTGATGGATTCATAGAAAGCGCTTTACCTACCGCCTCAGCAGCTTTGTCTACGTTACCCTGTACCAGGTAAATAGAGGCTAAGTTGTTGTAAGACTCTGCGTTTTCTTGCTTGCGATTGGCTAACTCAAACTGAGTAACTGCTTTTTCCAACATTTCAGTATCCATGGATTTCATGGCTTTTTCCAAATAAACAGCACCTAGGTTGTTGTGTGAAGCCCAGCTGTCGTTCTTTTTAGTAGCCGCCATGTAAATGCTTTCCTTTTCGTCCAACGAAGGAGTTAAGGTAGCAGCATATCCTAATTCTTGGTCATTTAAAGTATCAGCAGAAACAGATCCGCCGGCAACTCCTTTGGCCAACACGGCAATTTCGGAATCAGACTTTTTCTCAAGAACAGTAAGTACTTCAGTCTTAGCAGTTCTTAATTTAGGGTATACATCACGGAAGACTTTTCGATAAGCGGCTACTTTGTGTAAAGCATCCTCTTTTTCTTCAAATGAACCAGAGCCATCAACAATATTGCGGATCGTGGTTTTGTCTTCGTCTGAAACACCTTCATATCCGTTTAGAATTTCTTTGAATTCTACCCAGTCTTCTACTACGGGCTTCAAGATAAAGTTGATTGAATCGGCCATTCCTTCGTAATCGTATCGTCGCATTTGACGATCATAGAACGCTTGGATGGCTTCAGCACGGTCCTGAGAAAGTCGAGAATTAACTCGCTCTGCACCTTCTGGTGAATGAGTACCTGTTATAGTAACAGTACGTGTAACGTTCTTCTCTGCTAGGAATGCATCAAAATCCTTACCTCTATCGCTTCTTCTTTCTGAGCTTCTTAATACGGAGCTACCTTGTAAGAAGTAAAAACCAACATTAGTAGGAATCAGTTCTTCTTGATTGTTGTATCCATGAGGAGCGTAAGCTGCATAAGCAACGGGCTTATATAGCTGAGAAGTAGTAATTACTCCTCTGGCAACTTCCAGTCGTTCAGAAGCCTTTTCTTTTCCACTCTTAGGGTCAGATGCAACCCCTTGAATTTTCAAGCTTCCAGACTTCATTGCTTCCTCGTATGGCATAGAGAAGCTAGCGCTTTTGCTAGGTTGCTCTGTATCGTAATTCGGAAATTGTTCGCGGCTGAAATCAACCCCGTCAAATCCATGTTCTTTGTCCCCGTATTCGTAAAACGTTTTTACGGTATATACTTTTCCCTTTTTAAGCATTTTTACAGGAATCTTCGCAGACATATCAAAGTCTACGGTGTTTCCATGCAACTCAAGGGGTGAAGGGGCTACAGTCAGTTCTTGTTCCTGAGACATCTTAACCATCTGGCTAAGAGAACATCCGGAAAAAAGCAGCGTGGCTATAAGAACTGCATAAATAAAGTTTCCTTTCTGAGTCATGATAAAAAAATTTGTTATAGTTCTAATGTAAAGGCAAAATTATCGTTATAATATTACTAAAGCAATTTATGCTTTAAAAAATTGATTCTGTGACTTGTTTTTGGGCTTTGTTGATAGCTATATTTGTAAAAAATAACTCTAAATGAAAAAAATTCAACAATATTTTGAGTCTCAAGCTTTTGGAGTATGTACAAAATTAGGTGAAAAACTTAGAATTCCAACCTCCAGTATACGAATATTTTTCATCTACTCCTCCTTTTTAACTGTAGGATCGCCTATAATATTGTATTTAAGTTTAGCTTTTGTAATGAATTTTAGAAAGCACCTGCGTCGAAAACACAACTCTATTTGGTACTAGGTGATCTGGCTATAGATTTTTAAAGTATTTGCGGCCCAAAACAAAATAATCCCACACAATGATTCTATTGTGCAATTTCACAACATTTGTGGTGCCAGCGTCAGCCCGTTTACGCCATGTCTTAGGTATGCTCAATATAAAAGCAAATTCAGCACGAACAACGGCCCAAAAATGTCCCCATGAACCTTTAATCAGAAAACGTAAAGCCGCTATCCCATCCAACCACATGCGCAAGGGCAATTTCCATATCAATTGAATAAAAGTGCTGTTTTTTAGTATTAGGCTCAGACCGTTTCTAAAATTAAGAAAGGTCTTATACGCGTTGGTACTGGCTAAGGTACCACCTCCCACATGATATACCGTACTGTCTCCTACATAAGCTACTAAATGTCCCGCTTTTTGGCTTCGCCAACACAGGTCGATTTCTTCCATATGGGCAAAGAAATCTTCGTCAAATCCACCAAGTTGCCGGAACAAGGACCGGCGAATAGCCATACATGCACCTCCAGCCCAAAAGATTAATTGATTGTCATCGTATTGCCCCTCATCAGCTTCCAAGGTATCAAACAACCGGCCTCGACAATAGGGATAACCTAAGATATCTAAAAATCCACCTGCCGCTCCCGCGTAGTCAAAGCGTTGAGGGTCTTGATGTGAACGAATTTTTGGTTGACAAATACCAACCTCCGGATGATCATGTAGGTATTTTATGATTGGTCCAGTCCAGTTAGGGGTCACTTGCACATCCGAGTTCAGTAAAATGTAATACTCCGCATCAATAGATTGCAGTCCTCGATTGTATCCGCCACTAAAGCCGAAGTTTTGATTTAATCTAACCAATTCAACTTCGGGAAAGGTACTGTTTAAATAGGTTACGGACTGATCAGTTGAACAATTGTCAATGACCACAACTTGGTAACCGTCGTTATTTTCAACTACAGCAGGTAAAAATTGTTTAAGGTAGGAAAGTCCGTTGTAGTTCAGGATTACGACTGCGGTATTATCCATTCAGTATACTTCCAATGTCAAGTCCGGGTATATTAGGTAATAGGCCTTCAGTACTTTCTTTCATCACTTGTTTGGCTTGTTCCTCAACGGCCTCGCTGGCTTTATTTACGGCAGCAATTATAAGATCCTTGCGCATTTCGGCGTCTTCAGGTCCGTTTAATGAGTCGTCAATAATTAAATCCACTAACATTTTTTTTCCATTAACTACCGCCTTAACCAGTCCTGCTCCAGCCTCTCCACTGGCAGTCATGTTTACCAGGTTCTCCTGCGCGCTTTTTATCTTACTCTGAGCCTCTTTTATTTGGCCCATGATTTTCATCATATCAAACATAAAATCTAATTTGGTTTGCTAAGTACATTTACTGCCCCACTTTTTGTGAGCACCCTTCCCTGTGGGTCTTTGGCCATTACTCTATATACATAAGCCCCATCTTTTACCAGAGTGCCTTTGTAAATACCATCCCAACCTTGGTCAAGATTTGTAGTGCGGAATAACAGCTCGCCCCAACGGCTGTAAATTTCCAAACTAAATTCATTAATAAATAATCCTTTAGCAAGAAATATATCATTTAGGCCGTCATTGTTGGGAGTAAAGCTATTGGGTAAATAAACTTGCACGGGAATATCCAATAGAATAATGTTGGAGTAGCTACGGAAGGGCACAATGTCATTGGACAAGGCAACTATACGGTATTGACTGATTTGACGAGTGGTACTTATGATATCAACAAAGTTTGTAGCGGTGCTGCCCAAACTAATGGGGGCACCTATCAGTACACCATTTACATCTAGAATTTCCAATTGATATTCTCTAACCCCATTTTCCCATCCCAGATAAGGGCTCCAGTTAAGTACAAAATTGCGGTTGTCGACATTTTCTCCCGTTAATAGGATAGCACAAGCGGTACTACTAGGGGTACTTTGATTGCCACAAGCATCTTGATAGG
>JAJCYK010000304.1 GCA_029262935.1 Cytophagales bacterium
GCAAAATAAGTGTACAATGTATACATCCATTTTCTTTTCAAATCCAACCAGTTTATGGCGAACATGGGTTTTTCTTCTAAGGCTGTTTCCGGTCTGGTTGCCTGAATCCTGGCCTGTAATTGTTTATTAACTATCTTAGTATACTCAGTCATGATTCTAAGATAATGAAACTTCTTCTTTGTTATCATTCAAATAGCTTGCTGCATGAAATCTAGACATTCATTTACACATTTTCGTACTTGTAATTTATGCGAGGCCATGTGTGGATTGGCCATAGAGATCCAGGACAATGAGGTGCTATCTATAAAAGGAGACCGGCAAGATCCATTTAGTAAGGGTCATATCTGCCCTAAAGCTGTAGGTTTACAGGACCTTTATAAGGACGCGGATCGCCTCAAAAGGCCTGTACAAAAAATCAATGGAGCCTGGCATGAAATCACTTGGGAAAAAGCCTTTGCAGTAGTTTGTGAAAAGCTAAAGCAAATACAAATTGACCATGGCAATGACGCCATTGGATTGTATCAAGGCAATCCAAGTGTGCATAATTTAGGTCACATGCTTTTTGGGCCCACTTTTGCAAAACTTCTGAAAACCAAGAATAAGTATTCAGCTACCAGCGTGGATCAATTACCACATCATTTCGTATCTCAAAATATGTTTGGGCATATGATGTTGATTCCTATCCCGGACCTTGATCGCACTGATTTTCTATTGGTTCTTGGAGCAAACCCCATGATAAGCAATGGCAGTCTGATGAGCTGCGCAGGGTTTCCTGCTAGACTGAAATCCTTGCAAAGTCGTGGGGGTAAAATGGTGGTCGTGGATCCAAGATATACGGAGACCGCCGCAAGATCTGATCAACATTTGTTTATTCAACCTGGTACCGATGCCTTGTTGCTATTGGAAATTTTACGCACACTAGTCATAGAGGATGAGTTAACGCCAGCGCCGCCACTGCTTGAAATGATGTCAGGTTGGGCAAAATTATTAGAACTCTTAGAAGAACTGCCTTCAGATCTTTCCGGGCCTACTGGAATTAATTTGGTAACGATTAAGCAACTGGCTCGAGATTTCGCAAAGGCCAAGACCGCAGTCTTCTATGGACGTATGGGCGCCTCCACACAATCCTTTGGCAGCATAGTTCAATGGCTCGGCAACGTGCTGAATATAATAACTGGGAATCTGGACCGGCCAGGTGGTGCTATGTTTCCAACCCCCGCGGTGGACATTGTAAAGGCCTTGGGCAAATACGGAACAATGAATAAACAAAATCGTTACTTCAGCCGGGTTCGAAATTTGGGGGAATTTTACGGTGAACTTCCGGTGGCTGCATTAACCGAAGAAATAGCGACTCCTGGACCAGGGCAAATAAAGGCTCTAATCACTTCCGCAGGTAACCCCGTATTGTCCACGCCTCAAGGAAACCAGTTGGCAAAAGCTTTAGAAACGCTAGAATTTCAAGTGGCCATTGACATCTATATTAACGAAACTACCCAACATGCCGACATCATTTTACCGCCAGCCACGGGCTTGGAAACCGATCATTATGATTTGATCTTTAACAATTTTGCGGTTCGGGATTTCGCCAAATTCAGCACTGCCTTGTTCCCAAAAGAAAAAGGTGCTTTATACGATTGGGAAATCTTCAAGAATCTAAGTCAAGGAATGCGTCAAAAACCCTTGCCTTGGTGGCGTGGTAAACTGGAACTGTGGTTAAACCCACGACGCATGTTGGACATTGCTTTACGATTGGGTCCTTATGGCCAACTACGCACTTGGAAACCTGGAGGTTTAACCTTATCCCGGCTTATGTCAAGACCTCATGGAATGGACTTGGGAAGTCTTAAGCCAGGTCTGCCGGAAAGACTGTATACCAAAGATAAAAAAATTGCCTTGGTCCCGGAGCTTTTGAAAAACGACCTTCCACGCCTTTTCAATAGCTCATTTATTGATCCGGGGAAGAAGCTGGTGTTGATTGGCAGGCGTCAATTACGCAGTAACAACAGTTGGATGCACAACGTGCCCCGGCTGGTAAAAGGACCTGTCCGATGCACCTTGATTATGCATTCAAAAGATGCTCATGCCAGAGGTTTGTCTAATGGCCAAGAAGTAACCGTTACATCCAGGATCGGATCAGTCAAACTTCCCTTGGAAGTTTCTCAACATATTATGCCTGGAGTTGTGAGTATCCCACATGGTTGGGGTCATAGCAACACGACCACATTAAGTACAGCCATGCAACACGGAGGAGTAAGCATTAATGACCTGACTGACCCCCTTCAATTGGACGAATTGTCAGGAAATGCGGCATTTTCCGGAGTTCCGGTAGAAGTACACTAATCTTCCACTTCGACTACCATTTCAATCTCCACAGCAATGTTTGATGGTAAAGATCCCATACCGACCGCCGAGCGCGCATGCTTACCTTTATCCCCAAAGACTTCTACCATTAAGTCTGAAAACCCATTGATAACTTTTGGCTGTTCCGTAAAGTCCGGGGCAGAGTTCACCATGCCCAACACTTTTACCACTCTTTTAACTTTATTTAAATCTCCTAGCTCAGCCTTTAAAGCTGCCAGCTGTTGGATCGCCACTAATCGCCCAGCTTCATACCCTTCTTCTATGGATAAGTCTGCACCTAATTTGCCGGTAATATAGGTTCCATCAGGTTTCTTTGGGCCTTTACCGGAGGTAAAAACGAGATTTCCGGTACGTACGGTGTTCACGTAGTTTGCTACAGGAGCTCCTACTTCAGGTAATTCTATCCCTAAGGAAGCAATATGAGCCTCAATGTCTGGTTCTTCTGTTTGGGCCGGAAGCACTTTGGTCTGATCTTGATCCGTGGGATTCTCCTGGGGTTGACAAAACGTGAATAGTGCGATTAAGAGTAGTAGTGTGATTGGTTTCATGACGTAAATTGTTTGGTTATCAATATAGATAAATCAACTAATAATTTTATACATTGTTATAAATCAATACCCTTATGAAACCAATATTATACTATCTGTGCCTGGGGTTACTTTTGGGATCTTGCGGCAGCCGAGTTGATTCGCCATTAGAAAAACCCGCCGAATCCGCATCATCAAGCTTAGATTCTGCCGTAATAGCAAAACGTGCACTCCCTGGAGTTAAAATGATAACCATCGATGGGGGTTTTCAGGTTTTTACTAGAAAGATGGGGGAAGGTCCCATAAAAGTGCTTTTGCTTCATGGAGGCCCTGCTATGACGCATGAATATATGGAATGCTTTGATGACTTTTTCCCTGAAGCAGGCATTGAGTACTATCAATACGATCAATTGGGCTCTTACTATTCTGATCAACCCCAAGATAGCGCGCTTTGGGATCTCGACCGATTTGTGGAAGAAGTAGAACAAGTACGCCAAGCCTGGGGTCTGGACAGCACGAACTTTTACATTTTAGGAAACTCCTGGGGTGGGTTACTGGGAATAGAATATGCTCTTAAATATCAACATAACCTTAAAGGATTGATCGTAGCAAATATGGTGGCAAGCATTCCCAGATACGCAGAATACAACGCGGTGCTACGCAGTGCTATGAGACCAGGTCTATTAGACACATTAGCCGTTTATGAAGCCGCTGAAGATTACCATAATCCGGAATACCAAGAACTGGTATTTAACGAATACTACACCAAGCACCTCTGCAGGCTCGACCCCTGGCCAGATCCTGTACTAAGATCCTTGGAGCATATTAATCAAACAGTTTACGAACTCATGCAAGGACCCAGTGAGTTTAAAGTGGGCGGCCGATTGTTACATTGGGATCGTTGGGAAGATCTCTCAAAAATTACTGTGCCCACACTTATGGTAGGCGCTAAATACGATACCATGGATCCCAAGCAGATGGAGGCTATGGCTAAGGAAGTCGTTAATGGAACTTATTTATATTGTCCAAACGGAAGTCATCTGGCCATGTGGGACGATCAACAAATCTTCATGGATGGCGTGATCCAGTTTATAAATGAAACATCAAAATAACGCTACAATACCACCTTTCTGGTAGTGAAAACTGCGTTGCTGAAGGATCCAGGACCAAATATGTGATCAGGAGGCAAAGGCTCATGGAGCAGATCATGGGGTATGCCCAAGGCCCTTTCTACGAATTGAAATGCAACATGACGGTCTGCTGCAATCATAACAAGTGATAACTCCGCGTCCACGGCCCGGACAATTAAGTTTTTTGGTACCACTGGAATTTCACGCCCGTCAATTTGTAGCTTAGTCAGATTGGTCTCATTCGTAAAACGAAATTCCATTCCGATTACGTCCCTTTGAGGCCTTATTTGAATTTTTAAATGACGCTCCGATCCAATAACAGTGTCCGTGTGAATTAAAAATTCACTTAAGGCCGGCTCAATAGGTTTACTATCTCCCCGCCAGACCTGCCAACCTTCATACAGTTCTTTGAATGGCTCTTTTTCAGGATGGTTTACATAATTTTCACTCCAGGTGTCCTTGCGGCTATTTGTGGAAATCCAGGAAGCCTCTCCTTGGTCTTGATCCAACACATAAGTTAAGTACGTTTGTAGGGGTTGATCCGGAGTATAACGTGCTTTTACTTGTCCCCAGCCAAGTCCTACTATTAACAGAAATAACCCTGTAACTAGAACTAAGGACTTGGACTGATTTTCTATTTGACAAAACGCCGGAATCAAAGTTCCCCACAATAGAGCAAGCATGATCAGACCAGCTTGGGGCAATTCCAAACTAAACACAATAAACAAAGTCGTACTCAAGGGAATCCACAGACCCAGTGCAGCCAGAGGTGCCAAACCACTGAGCCAAACAGAGTGTTCTTTTTTTAGGAGGCCCACCCCATGGAAGATTAAAAACCAAATGAGTGGATAATACAACACGAAGGTAGCCGTGGGTAAACTGAGATAGAGGCCCAGCATCATAAGTATTAAAAGTGCCGCTGCACCCAATGTGAGGCTTTCACCACCAATTTTAACCCACAGCTTGCTATAGAGTAAACCACCAACAACCAACCACAAGCCCACTATTGACAGGATATACCAATTGATGTTGTAGAAGTTCTTGCTATAAAAGTTTTCAAAATGAGGGTTAATTAATACCAATGTCTTCGCCAAAAGCGTAACGATTATGGTAACGAAAAGTATAAAGGCCAAATAGGCAATTGCCCCTAGTATAACTTTTTTAAGGGTGCTTCTCTTATTTTTGATAGCCAGTCCGAGGTTCCAAATATAAAGCAGCAAGGCTATAATCATAAACGGGATGTTCAAATAGGCAGGATAGTATACCATCCAACTTCCAATGGGGTTAAAAAAATTAACGTCTTGGGACTTGGTGTTAGTCAAATCTGCTGCACCTAAATGAGTAATCATAGAAAGCATGTTGTCCCCATGGTGTTGGATAAGTCCGCGGTCAACGTTATCTGGAGTATCTGTCATACTATGGTAGTTGACATATCCATCTACATTCGCCTGATTTAGTCCTGTTAAATTATGCTCACGAAAAATGGTGAAGTCGGTATCGTTGGGCATTAGTTTATAAATTTCATATGCCATCGAATTTGCAATTGGGTGGGCACCGGCCTGGGCAAATTGTTTGACGATCCATCCATTTTCGTCGCTAACTTCAAAACAATGCGCCACGCCGCTATTGCCTCTGGACTCATAGTTAAGTACAACCTTTATGTCGTCCATAGCAGGATGTAAATTTGCAAATGCCTCGGCACCTAATAGACCTGCTTCCTCCTGGTCTGTAAAGAGAAAAATTACCTTATTCTCTAATTGAGGTCTTTCTGAAAGTGCCCTTATGGTCTCCAACATCGCCACTACTCCAGCACCATCGTCAGAGGCTCCTAAACTATTGGGTTGGGAATCATAGTGACTAACCACCAAAATGCTTGTGCTGTTGGTGGTTCCAGGATATGTGGCTACGATGTTTTTTACATTGCTGGTAACGGTATAATTGCGACCTGGATCTACCGCTAAAGTGTCCTGAATTTCCACTTGTAGTCCCATCGATTCACAGTACCCTGTGATATAATTTCTTACCAAAGTATGTTCGGGTGTACCACCACTATGAGGCGCTCTGGCCACTGTTTGTAAATGCAGGAAAGCTCTTTCGGCTGAAAATTCCTCTACCGGAGCATCCACAGGTTTCACTTGGGGGGGAGATTGCAACGTGTAGGCGAATATTCCAAATAGAAATAAAAATCCTAGCAATGTAATTTTTGATGCTGTGTTTATCATGGTTGGTGGTATTTAAAACAAATTAAGTGATTTAGGCCACCTCCACAAATAACAGCAGATTTCCCATGTTTTTACTAACTTAAAACCATCGGAATAAAGATAAATAACCTGTTAGGGTACTACTATGGAATTTATAAAACAAGTGGATGACTATATCCAGAACAAACCCAATTGGTCCAATGCTCTAAAGCTGTTACGTTCTATCGTAGCCACTACAGAATTAAGAGAAACGGTAAAATGGGGCGGCCCCGTTTATACCTTGCAGGGTAAAAATGTCCTGGGACTAGGGGCATTCAAAAACCATGTATGTATTTGGTTCTTCCAGGGAGGACTGCTACCGGATCCACTTGCAGTGCTTACCAATGCCCAAGAGGGCAAAACTAAAGCTATGAGACAGTGGCGTTTTTCCTCATTGAAGCAAATACCTGTTGATGAGGTCAGACATTATATAAAGCAAGCCATTAGTAATCAGCAAGCGGGCCTAGTAATTAAAAAAGGTGCTCGTTTAAAAAAAGCATTGGTTATACCTGAAGCATTAACAGATTATCTGAAGTCTCATGCTGATACTGCAGGAACATTTGAGTCTCTATCGCTATCAAAGAAAAGGGAGTTTTCAGAGTACCTTCTTGAGGCAAAGAAAGCAGAGACCAAGGCACGGCGTTTGCAAAAGGTGGTTGCGCTAATTAATCGAGGTCAAGGACTAAACGACAAGTATAAATAGTTAGCTAATGGGTATTATGCTTACGGTATTTACCAGGACTGATCTTATAGTGTTTTTTAAAAGCTCTGTTAAACGCAGTCTCCGATTGATACCCAACAGCACTGGCAACTTGATCCACTAAAAGGTCTCCTTCGCACAAGAGCTTTCCTGCCACCGCTAGGCGCCATTTACTCAAATAACGCATGGGGGTTTCTCCTACTGCACTTTTAAAACGTTGTACTAAAAGTGTTCGAGAAATACCTACACGATGAGCTATTTGCTGAATGGTTAATTCCTCATAAGGTTTGGCGTGCATGACATTCAAAGCCTGATAAATCTGAGGGTCAGAAATTAAGTTCAATTTCTTATTTATTTTAAGATAGTAGTATCTAATTATTGCCAGGAAAAGCAATTCGGCTAATCCTTTGCTGATCAAAAACCCTCCTGGAAGATTTTGATTCTGCTCATCCATGATCAAGTCAACCAGTATCGGGATAGTTTGATG
>JAJCYK010000305.1 GCA_029262935.1 Cytophagales bacterium
GTTATACTGAAGCATATCAACAAACAGATTTAATGAGTGATATATTAGGTCGCGGAAAATCTTCACGACTCTATCAAAAATTGGTAAAGGAAGACCAGATATTCAGTTCTGTCTCCAGCTATGTGACAGGTTCTTTAGATCCTGGCTTATTGGTGGTGCAAGGAAATCTAAATTCAGGAAAAAGCTGTGCACAAGGTAAAGAAGCCATTAGTAAGATTGTTAATGAAATGATTGATCAAGGCATAACTACAACCGAGCTGCAAAAAGTTAAAAACCAAGCAGAATCAAGTATCGTATTTTCTCAAGTATCTCTGTTGAACCGTGCCATGAGCTTAGCACTTGCTGCCTTGATGGGAGATCCTGAGTATGTAAACAAGGAATCAGCATTGGTTCAAAAAGTAACTGAATCTGAGGTTATGACACAAGCCCGAGAAGTTTTAACGGAACAAAATAGCTCTACCTTGTATTATCAAAAGAAAGTGTCATGAAAAACATAAGAATAGGTCAAGGTTATGATGTTCATAAATTGGAGCAAGCAAGGAAATTTTGGTTGGGAGGCATTGAAGTGCCCCACTCAAAAGGAGCGGTAGGGCACTCAGATGCAGATGTTTTGATTCATGTTATTTGCGATGCCTTATTAGGTGCTGCCAATTTGAGAGACATTGGGTATCATTTCCCAGATAATGATCCACAATTAAAAAATATCGACAGTAAGATTTTGTTAAAGGAAGTACTTATAAAAGTCAGAGTTGCCGGTTTTGAAATAGGTAATGTTGACGTCACAGTTTGCCTGCAAGCACCAAAGATTAGTAAGCTTATACCAGAAATGACCCACTGTTTGGCACAAGTCATGAGCATACCTGAAGAGAACCTTTCTATAAAAGCCACCACTACTGAAAGATTGGGGTTTGTGGGGAAAGAAGAGGGAGTCAGTGCCTTAGCAGTGGCTTTAATATACAAACCATAAGCGTGTTTCCAGAGTTAAAAGTAACCGACGATGGCTCTCATACTTTATGGGTTGCTAATCTTGATGAAACCTATCATTCAATGCATGGGGCGTTGGAAGAGGCATTACACGTGTTTATTGATAATGGGCTCAGGCATCGATCAGACACTTTAAATGAAAACAGGCCCTTGCATATCCTGGAAATAGGGCTGGGTACGGGTCTCAACGCCTGGCTATCCTACATCTTTGCCTCAAAGAATAAGCTCAAGATAACCTACACTTCGTTAGAGCCTAATCCATTATCCAATGATCTCTTATCACAATTGAATTACACCAAATTGCCATCTCTGGAGCAGTACAAGACTTACTTTGAGGATATTCATAAAGCTACTTGGGGCCCAAGCCACCACTTAAATAACTACTTTTCTCTACGCAAAATAGACACGGCACTGCAGCGTTACAGGGAAGAGTCTCATTTTGATCTCATTTTCTATGATGCCTTTGCTCCCAGCAAACAACCCGAGATGTGGGAGGCGGAAATATTTCAGGAACTTGCCAAACATATGAAATCAGGATCGGTTTTAGTAAGTTATTGTGCCCAAGGTCAGTTCAGGCGCAACTTAAAAGCCCAAGGGCTTTTAGTGGAAATTTTGGAAGGTCCTCCAGGGAAAAAAGAAATGACGCGAGCCACCAGAGCTTAATGGCCCTCTTTTGCTAAAGCAGCAAGGATTCTCCTTCCCCTGGCTTTAAAACCCGCACTTCCAATATCATATTGGTCTTCAATTAACAGTTTGAGTTCTTTACCGAATTCCGGTATGTGCTGGGATATATTATATAAAACGGTCATGGAAAACACTTTAACCGCAATAGGCTCCTGGGAGGAGCTCAAATATTGAAAGCATTGATCGGCTGCGTGCCCCCAAAGCCTTTCAGGAATAACTTGATTTTGCAAGACCCTTAATAGATTCCTTTTTTGAGCCGCAGGCAAGGACTTGTGCAGCGCCTTAACCATGGCTTTAACTTTGCCATTTATCCATTGGGGCCGGACTTTTTCTACTTCCAAAAGGATTAAAGTGGCTCTTTGATTTAAACGATAATTACTGTCTTCTATTAAAAAGAACAACTCCATGAGCTGTTCGAAGTGCTTCTTATCAGCGCTTACATACTCACCAAGCCGTTGAGTCCAAATCGGCCCGGGAGATTTTAAAAGCTCAATTCTTAAATTCACTTAATTGTTACAACTTGTTTAAGATGCCTAACAACCTTTGCCAAGCTTCCTCACGTGCCAGACTATTTTCTGGTGCCGCTTCCGGTCCTTCACCTGAACGCATAAACCCATGTCCAGCTCCTTCGTATATTACTGGTATAAAAGTCTTTCCCGCTTTTTTCATTCGTGATTCGGTAGCCTCTAAGGTGGCGTTTACTCGCTGATCATTGCCACCGTAGAATCCAAAAACCGGCGATTGTATGGATTCCATACCGGACCCTTCTTGTGGAGCCCGACCATAACAGACAAAAGATGCTTCCAAGCCTGATTGATTCGTAGCGTAACGGAAGGTTTGACTACCTCCCCAGCAAAACCCAATAACGACAATTTTCCCATTGCAAGCATCCAGGCTCTTAAGGTGTTCATAAGCGGCATTTAGATCCTTGGTAACCTGATCCGGATCCAACTTGTAAAGTGCTTCCCGCGCGGCATCACTGGATTCGAAATCGCTGGTCTTGCCCCCTTTTGGAGCGGATCCACTTAATAGGTCAGGGGCCACTGCGATATAACCTTTTTCTGCCAGTTGATCAGTCATCGAGCGCGCCCAATCACTTAACCCTCTGTTTTCATGGATCACAATGATGCCGGTGACTTTCTCGCTGCTCTCAGGGTACACCAAAAAAGCCTCTAACGACCGATCGTCGTGGGTTAAGGTCACCCACTCTTGATGCCTAGGAGAATCTTCTAGTCGTTCCTGGGTAGATTGAGCCATTGCCCAGTAGTTGATTAACAAAAGCGCAAAAATGACAAATATCTTTTTCATAGTCTAAGGATTAGTACTAGCTGTTTGGTAAATTACCAAAACAACCGTTTAAAAGAAACTATAATGAACACCAAAGTCCTATCTTCTTGTGCGGCTGATTTTCCAGCCTTATCCCGCACCATAAATGGTGATAAGCTCATTTTTTTGGATGGCCCAGGGGGCGTACAAGTACCTGAACAAGTTATTGACGCTATTTCCGAGTATTATCGTGTAAGCAACTCCAACACTCATGGTTACTTTCCCACAACCAAGGAGACTGATGCAGTTATTGATAAAGCCAGAGAAGACATGGCAACATTACTGGGAGCTTCAGGCCCGGAAACGATCAGCTTTGGCCAGAACATGACCACCCTCAATTTTTCACTTAGTCGCGCGCTAGCCCGGTATCTAGCTCCCGGTAGCGAAATTTTAGTCACTCAATTGGATCATGAGTCCAATCGGGGGCCTTGGTTAAAAATGCGTGAACATGGATTTTTAGTACGAGAAGTGAAACTGTTGGATGATGGTACGTTGGACTACGATGACTTTAAGAATAAAATTGGCCCACAAACGGGTCTAGTAGCGGTGGGATATGCATCTAATGCCTTGGGAACCATCAACGACATAAAGATGGTGCGGGCACTTAGCACTAAGATGGATGCTATGCTGTTGATAGATGCTGTGCATTATGCACCTCATTTTAGTATTGATGTACAAGAATTGGACTGTGATTTCCTACTCTGCTCGGCCTACAAATTTTATGGTCCGCATGTGGGTATTTTATATTCCAAACCAGGTTTGTTGGATCAGTTGGATACGGATTGTTTGATTACTCAGGAACAGAAGGCACCTTATTTGATAGAAACCGGGACATTAAATCACGCCGCACTTGCAGGGGTAAGCGCCGCCGTTAATTACCTGGCCAGGTTTGGAATGGGCAGTGATAAAAGGACTCGTTTGGTGCAAGCAATGAGTAACATACGCGATCATGAGTATACCTTAGTCTCCCAATTGCACGCGGGGCTTTCTGCTATTAGTGGATTGCAAATCATTGGCCCCAAGTTGGATCCCGAATGGCATACTCCCACATTATCCTTTACCCTAGAGGGTTACAGCCCTAAGCAAGTTTGCCAGTATTTAGGCGAAAAGAATATTTGTGCCTGGGATGGTCACTTCTATGCCCTTCGTGCGATTGAGGTGTTGGGTTTATTGGAGCGGGGAGGCGTGACCAGAATGGGTATTAGCATGTATACCAGTAAAGAAGATGTGGCGTACACGGTGAAGTGTGTCGAGCAATTGGCAATGAAAGAAATGGCCTAATAAGAATTGACAACTTTATTATGAAAACATTCTCCTGGTTAATTTTTCTTATCAGCTCCTGGGGGTTCACTTCCCTAAGTCAGTCCGTTACTGTCCCTTTCACCTCAGCAAATGTTCAAATTGTCCCTTTGGACTCCAGAGGTTTCTTAGTTATGGATTTTAGTGGAACTAAGCTGAACGACCAACAATTGGCTTTGCCCATTACTCAATACAATACGCAGTTAAATCAAGCTTGGAAAAACGTATTGCCCGTTACCCAAGGTTTGCAGTTACAGCACTACCAGGTGGTGGACAAGCATTTGTTCATGGCCTTTACTGGCCCTAAGGATCAGTTTATGGAAATATACCGTATGGATCTGGAGCAAGGGCATTTTCAAAAATCTCAATATAGATTTTCCAATAGCTTCACTTTAGAGAGTATCGCGGCAACAGCTACTCAATTGTGGGTTTCTGGTTCCATGTCCAATCAAGGGGTGCTTTTTTTATTGGATGAAGTCAAAAATTCTTATAAAATCTTACCTACGGCCTATAGTGAACGAGTTACCGGGATCCGTGAATTGCTTTTCGATTCAGAACAAATGTCCTTGTCCTTCTTGTTACTGACCACCATAGGAAAGCAGCAGACTTATGTACTTCGCAGTTTGAAGATCAATAAAAATACGGTGATTGAAAACTTGGAACTAACGCCACCGCCTGGATTACAGTTGACTCAGGCAAGATTAATTCATCAGGGTGAAAAACGATACCTGGCAGGGTCCTTTTATAAAAAGAACCCAGAACAGGCCTTAGGAGTATTTCTTTACCAGATTGATGCAGGAGGTATTGCCAGTGAGAACTTTCAATATTTTAAGACGCTTCCACAGTTCAACAAGTACACCTTAT
>JAJCYK010000306.1 GCA_029262935.1 Cytophagales bacterium
TAAGGAGGCTGCTGATGTTGTATTTCCCGGATGGAAAATGATAGGCCATGCCGGGATTGCATATGGCCTTTTAAGCGATATGTATTTTGATCCAGAGACCAAGTCTGGTATCGTATTTATTACCAACGGAAGTAAGAAGCCCATCGAATACGGCTCAGCTTCGTCGTTTTATCAGGTTGAAGAGGAAATTTTTAAAATCTGTCATTTGTATCTGAAAGACAGTTAATTATCTCCGAAATACCAGTACTTACTTCAGTACGACATTTTCAGCTTTTACCAGATTTGATCTTTCAATTCAGCTGCCGCATTAAAGGTGTGAATTATGATAAAAGTTTGGTATTTTGATTTGTGCAAAGCACTTTAACCAGACAATTTCTGGGAATAAAGTGCGGAATTAAACTCATCAAATTCTTATGTGTCCACTAAATCACTCAGGCCAGAGCTTCCAAAGAATCATTGCCACAAAGATACTGGCATGCTTGGTCCTTTTGGTGCTTTTTAGTTATTGTCAACCCCATGATCCTCCCCAGGCCGATTTGGATAATGGCGGACTTTTTCTTCCGGATGACTTTCAAGCCTTAGTAGTGGCAGATAGTGTTCCTGGCAAAGTAAGACATTTAGTTGTTGGGTCGACTGGGAACATTTACGCCAAGCTGAAGTTCTCTGGTTCAGGAGGAGTTGCCGCTTTACAAGATCAAAACGGAGATGGAAAAGCGGATATTATTACGGCTTTCGCTGACTACGAAAGTGAAGGGAAATGGAGTTTACAAACAGGTATAAGAATTCATGAAGGGGATCTCTATTTTAGTAGCGAACTTGCTGTTTATCGCATGAAGATGACACCTGGAGAACTGATTCCTCAGGGACCTATTGAGGTAGTATTGCAAGATGATCATGCGCATGGCCGACACGAGCATATTGCCAAACCTTTTGCCTTTGATAATAAGGGGAACTTATTTGTGCCTTTTGGAGCTCCCACAAACGCGTGCCAAGACCCAAAACGTACTCCTGGTGCTCCTGGATTGGATCCCTGCCCACAGCTAGAAGACCATGCCGGGATATGGAAATTTGATGCTTCTAAGATAAATCAAACTCAAATTGACGGTGAAAAGTACGCTACGGGCATTCGCAGTGTAGTAGCCATGGACTGGAATCCTGCCGATGAGGAACTGTATATAGTAATACATGGAAGAGACGATTTATTCAGACTTTTTCCAGAGCGTTACAATTCCTGGCAAAGTGCTTTGTTACCCTCTGAGGAGTTTGTGAAAGTAACACCAGGTTCTAATTTTGGATGGCCCTACTGTTACTATGATCAAATAAGCGGGAAAAAAGTGCTTGGGCCTGAATATGGAGGAGACGGGGATAGTGTCGGACGTTGTGCGGATTTTAGTTTACCGGAAATTGGCTTTCCAGGTCATTGGGCTCCCAATGGGTTGTTCTTTTACCAAGGGGATCAATTTCCCGCTCGCTATAAGAACGGCGCTTTTATCGCTTTTCATGGTTCTACCAACCGGGCGCCTTATCCACAATCCGGTTATTTCTTATGTTTTGTACCTTTCGAAAATGGAATACCTCAAACTTGGGAAGTATTCGCCGATGGATTTGCCCAGGTGGATCCAATAGTAAATGTAAACGATGCCAAATATCGCCCTATGGGGATTGCTATGGGCCCGGATGGTTCACTTTATATTAGCGACTCCAATCACGGTAAGATTTGGAGGATCATATATAACGGTGATCGCGAGACTTTCGGTTTAGCCCAGTTGGCTGCCATGGAGGCTAGAAAGGAACTTGCTCATATTCGTACGCCACATATTACCGATGATAATATTCAAAAAGATCTCGTGGGGAAGGGGGAAGAACTTTACTACCTATATTGTGGAGCGTGTCACCAACAAAATGGAAAAGGTGCCAGTGGTCGTTTTCCGCCATTAGCTGATACCGATTGGGTCATAGGTGAAAAAGAAAGATTGATTTCCGTGGTTATGAATGGATTGGAAGGGTCTATTGAAGTAAATGGTGTGACTTATAACAACGTAATGCCTCAACACCGTTACCTCAATGATCAGGACTTGGCAGAAGTACTTACGTACATTCGACAAAATTTTGGAAACAATGCTTCGGAAATCACTAAGGAAGAAGTTGGCGAGGTGCGCACCAAAACCGAAAAACAAAATGAAAGCTAAGATGAAATCATGACTATATCCATAAGGTTACAAAAGATATTTGCTTACGCCCCTGAAGCGATAAAGGCTGGCTTTATTACGTTTATGTGCCTATGTGTAGGGTTTCCTTTAATGCTCCATGCCCAAAACGATATGAATAAAAGCAATGTATTGCAAATCAACCCCACAGATGATTTTGAAATAACCGGACAAGGCACCAACCAGGCCTGGGAGCAAGTAGATTGGGTAAAGCTCAATCCATTGAGAAACCCTGGTGAGGTTTACGATACCCAAGTGAAGGTGCTATACTCATCACAAGGAATTTACTTCTTGTTCCAATGTCAGGATAAGGTCATTACGTCTACATTGAGAGAAGATTTTGCGGACCTCTACAACGAGGACGTTATCGAAGTGTTTTTGTGGACTGATGAGGCACAACCTATATATTTCGAGTACGAGCTGTCCCCTCATAACTACGAACTACCCATATTGGTACCTAAAATCAGCAACTCATTTATGGGTTGGCGCCCTTGGCATTATGAAGGGGATCGACGCACGCGTCATGCTACACATATCAAAAAAAGTAACACAGGTGAAGTAACAGGCTGGTCCGGAGAGTTTTTTATTCCCTATCAACTGATGAAACCCCTAAACAATGTGCCTCCCAAACCAGGCACGGTCTGGAGGGCCAACATGTATCGTATTGATTACGACAAGGACACCGTATGGTGGGCCTGGCAACCCATTGTAAACAACTTTCACGATAATGAACTGTTCGGAACATTCGAATTCAAATGATTAAGCCAGCTACATATCGTTGCGTTAGGGGTTTGATTTGGGTAATACTTCTATGGAGTTGTCAAGGAGAAGAGAAAAGTTCACAATCTTCAATTGCAGTAGCATCCCCAGAGACTAGTGAAGACCGAAGCCACCATACCAAACTACTTACTGCGGACTCTAGCTTTACTTCAGGAATAGAGGGGCCTGCGGTTTCAAATCAGGGAGATTTGTATGCCGTGAATTATCAACAACAGGGCACTATCGGTAAAGTATCTCCTGATGGGCAGGTTAGCATTTTCGTTACTTTACCTGATAGCAGTGTAGGCAACGGAATCCGGTTTACACAAGGGGGCGACATGTTAATTGCAGATTATGTTCAGCACAATATTCTTCGCATTGATAAAGAAAGTAAAGAAATACGGGTGTGGGTTCATGAACCGAGGATGAACCAACCGAATGATATTGCCATTACCAGTGGAGATATAGTATTTGCCAGTGATCCTAATTGGAGCGCTTCCACCGGCCAATTGTGGCGCATTGATGTCAACGGAAATACCACCCTATTGGAAGAAAATATGGGTACTACCAACGGCTTGGAAGTTAGCCCAGATGAAACCATTCTTTATGTCAATGAAAGTGTTCAACGGAAAGTATGGGCTTATGACCTTTCTCAAAAAGGTGAGATATCCAATAAGCGTTTGTTTATAGACTTTGAGGATTATGGTATGGACGGCATGCGCTGTGACCAAGAAGGTAATTTATATATTACGCGCTATGACAAAGGATCGGTAGTGATGGTTTCACCTCAGGGGGAAATACTCCACGAATATCGTACTAAAGGTATGAAGCCTAGCAACATCGCTTTTGGCGGACCTGAAGGTAAGACATGTTATGTGACCATGGCTGATCGAGGAAATATCGAAGTTTTTATGGCGGATTATCCCGGTAGGTCCTGGGCTTTATATAATACTAAATGATAAGACTATGTTCAACATTAGACACATTCCACTAACTATTATAACCTGTATTTGTCTGCTTCTGGCTGGTTCAGTTAATGCACAGGAATTTGATATGGTTATTCAAGGCGGTCATGTAATAGACCCTAAAAATAACATAGATGGAATCATGGATGTGGCGATTAATGATGGTAAGATCGCGCAAGTGGCTGCAAAAATAAGTGCGAATAAGGCTAAAACAGTGGTAGATGCTTCAGGCCTCGTAGTCACTCCCGGCATCTTGGACATCCACACGCATAATTTTCACGGGGTTACAGGCCACAGCCTAAGCGACGGATTTCAAGGTTTGCCCACCGATGGATTTACCTTCAGGGCAGGAGTAACCACAGTCGTTGATGTTGGAAGTTCGGGTTGGAAAAACTTTCCCACTTTTAAAAGTCAAACTATTGACCGCTCTAAAACTAGGGTTTTGGTATTTCTTAACATTGTAGGTGTCGGAATGAAAGGAGGCGCCCATGAGCAGGACCTCAACGATATGGATGCCAAACTCACGGCCATTACCGCTAAAAGATATTCGGATTATGTTGTTGGGGTAAAAGTTGCACACTATGGCGGGCCAGAATGGGAACCTGTTGAACGAAGCGTAAAAGCTGGCACACTTGCAAATATCCCAGTGATGGTAGATTTTGGAGGGGTAGAACCTGAACTATCTCTGGAAACATTACTAATGGAAAAACTTCGACCCGGAGATATCTTGACCCATGCTTTTGCTCACGTGAAAGGCCGAGTTCCCATAGTAAACGAAAATGGAAAGTTAGAGCCGTTTATTCAGGAAGCTCAAAAAAGAGGGATCGTATTTGATGTAGGACATGGTGGAGGTAGTTTTTTATACGAACAAGCGGTTCCAGCAATGAAACAAGGCTTCAAACCCAATACTATTAGTACTGATCTACACACCGGTAGTATGAATGGAGGCATGAAAGACATGGCCAACGTGATGTCCAAATTCCTTAATATGGAAATGTCTTTGCCGGAGGTTATCGCCAGTTCCACTTGGATATCCGCCCAAGTTATAAAGCGACCGGATTTAGGTCACCTGACAGTAGGTGCAGAAGCAGACTTGGCAATCTTTCAATTGCAAAAAGGAGACTTTGGTTTTATAGATGTGCGCAAAATGAAAATGAAGGGTTCACAGAAGTTGGTCTGTGAGCTAACCATTAGAAATGGTCAAGTGGTTTATGATTTAAACGGAATAGCAAGCCCCGTGTGGGACGCCAAATAGCCTATGAATGGAATATATAAGTACTTACTATATGCAGCCCTAGCATGTTTAATTGCTATTGTGTTTATGATGCTGTCCGGGTCTGGGCCCAGTTCAGGACCCTTGGTCGTGGCATTTTTTTTACTGTTAGCTATTGGTTTTAGAGGATCTGCATTTTATAAGGGTTTCACCTATACCACCATCATTCTAGCTGCGGTTACGGCCGCCATGTTCTATCCTCAGTATTTTCAAAGCGCAGGGGGTTATGAATTAAAAAAACTGATTGTTCCTTTACTAATGATTATCATGTTTGGCATGGGAACAGCCATGAGTTTCAATGACTTTGTAGGAGTAATCAAAATGCCTAAAGGTGTTTTAGTAGGATTGATTTGCCAATTCACCATAATGCCCGTACTCGGCTTTAGTATTGCGTATTTATTTGGCTTTCCTGCGGAAATTGCCGCTGGTGTTATATTAATTGGTTCATCTCCTAGTGGTTTGGCTTCCAATGTGATGGCCTACCTAGCCAAAGCCAATTTGGCGTTATCTGTGACATTGACTGCAGTCGCCACTTTACTAGCCCCTTTGATGACACCTTTTCTAATGAAAGTCCTGGCTGGTCAGTTAGTGCCTATCGATTTCTTAGGTATGATGTGGAGTATTGTGAAAATTGTAATCATCCCCATTGTTGCTGGTTTGGTCTTTAATAAGATTTTCCATGGTAAAGCTCAATGGTTGGACAAAGCCATGCCCATAGTATCTATGGCGGGAATTGCCGTGATCATTACCATAATAACGGCTTTGGGGAGAGATGACCTGCTTACTATTGGAATTGCTTTAGTAATTGCCGCTATTATCCACAATACTGCTGGTTATTTCCTTGGCTATTGGGGTTGCCGCTTATTAAAAATGCCCGAGAAAGATTGCCGTACAATTGCCCTGGAGGTAGGTATGCAAAACGGCGGACTGGCTTCAGGGATTGCTGTGGAAATGGGAAAAGTGTCTACTATCGGCTTGGCTCCGGCTATTTTCGGACCTTGGATGAATATATCCGGTTCTTCCCTGGCTACCTGGTGGAGAGATAAAAGTATTGAAACTTCCAAAACTAAAACTGAACATGAAGAAAAATCACGTGATTAAATTTTGTTTGGTCACCGTCATTTTCATGGCCACCAACATAATATTAACTGGTCAGACCATCAGCAAAGAAGAGCTGGTCTTTTACACTGCCCAATGGCAGGGAGAGCGGTTTGCAGATGGAAGGCCGAAAGTCCCAGATGACCTATTGGAACGTTTGAAAAGCATTTCCATAGAGGAAGCTTGGGGGGTATTACGAGGGGAAGGATATCATAATCAATTTGAGGGTAACTGGCAAATGATTCATGCTGATCACCCAGTGATAGGAAGAGCCTTAACGGTGCAATACCTACCTAATCGTCCAGATTTCAATAAGCAGATTAAGGATAAGGGAACCGCCGAAGGGCGTATAGGCAATACCAATAGCTGGCCCATAGACATGTTGACAATAGGAGATGTATATGTAGCGGACGGTTTTGGAAAAATTGTGGACGGTACCCTAATTGGTGATAACTTGGGCAATTCTATTTTCGCTAAATCGGGGAACGGAGTAGTGTTTAATGCAAGCTCCCGCGATCTGGAAGGTTTGTCACAAATCGAAGGGTTCAATGCATTTGTGAAAGGATGGCATCCTTCCTATTTAACTGAGGTCATGCTTTCCGGTATTAATGTGCCCATTCGCATGGGGGCGGCGACCGTGTTGCCAGGGGACGTGGTGTTGGCCAAACGAGAAGGTGTTATTTTTATCCCTGCACACCTGGCTGAAAAAGTGGTGGTCACTGCAGAGGTAGTAATGCTTAGAGATAGATTTGGAATTCAGAGGCTTAAAGAGGGAAAATATACCCCTGGTCAAATAGATAACCGATGGTCGGACACTATTGAAAAGGACTTCTCGCAATGGCTTAGAGACCATATGGATGAATTACCTGTGCCTAAAGCTCAAATTCAAGAATTATTAAAAACCAGAACTTGGTAAATTAAAACAATACTGAAAAATTTTTAAATCATGAAAAAATCCGTAAAGTCCAACAGAAGAACTGCAGTAAAAGCTATGGTGGCCACTGCCGCTGCCGTAGGAGGTGGTGTATTAGGGGTAGCCGCAGCCGCTCCAGGTAAAAAGGTCGTTGGTGAGATACAAGGTTCACAGCAAGTGCCTTTATTCTCCAGCGCTGTAGCTCATGGTAACACGTTGTACCTGGCGGGAAAAGGGGCCCATTTTGAAGGCGACATCTCTGCGCACACCAAGCATGTATTGGACGAGTTACAAAAAGAATTAGAAAAGCATGGATCCTCTATGGAGAAGGTGTTGAAAGTTAATGTATACCTGCACGACTTGGCTGATTATAAAGCGATGAATGAGGCCTACAGGGGTCGTTTTGGAGATAATCCCCCCGTAAGAACTACGGTGGCGACTTATGGCGGAGTACCGGGTAATAGCCTGGTAGAAATTGATTGTATTGCAGCTTTGGACTAAAACAATGAAACCATGATTACCAGACGAGATATTTTAAAAAATTTATCCACTTTGCCTTTGTTGGGCGGATTGTTCGGAACGGGGCTAGTAACCGGAGCTAGTGCAATGCCCACCTTGACTTCCAGGAACTATTTCAAAGAATTGGGGGTGCGGACATTTATAAATGCTGCCGGCACATACACGTCCATGACGGGTTCCCTAATGCCTGCGGAGGTAAGTGATGCCATTAAATATGCTACTGGAGACTATGTAAACCTGGATGAATTACAAGATCGGGTAGGAGAGCGCATTGCCGAATTGGTGCAGTGTGAATACGCCACAGTGACTACTGGCGCTGCTTCCGCAATTACTTTCGGAATTGCAGGGGTACTAACTGGCTTGGACGAAAGCAAAGTTGCACAAATTCCAAACCTTACAGGTCTTAAAAGCGAGGTGATCATGCAAAAGTCTCATGAAATAGGTTATGCTCACGCGCTAAAAAACTGTGGAGTGAAAATAGTTTTCGTGGAAACCCGAAAAGAATTGGAGCGAGCCATTAACGACCAAACCGCCTTGCTGTGGTTTTTAAACGCTCATAATTTTAAAGGCCAAATTCGTGATGAAGAATGGGTTGAGGTGGGTCGAAAACATGGTATTCCCACATTCAATGATTGTGCGGCGGATGTACCCCCGGTAGAAAACCTGTGGAAGTATACAAAAATGGGATTCGACTTGGTTTGTTTTTCAGGAGGTAAGGGGATTCGAGGCCCGCAAAGTGCAGGTTTATTGTTAGGAAAAAGGGATTTGATCAAAGCGGCACGATTGCATGCGCCACCAAGAGGCAACACGGTGGGTAGAGGGATGAAGGTAAATAAGGAGGAGATTTTGGGTATGCTGGTAGCTTTGGAGCTTTATCTAAACAAAGACCACGAAAAGGAATGGAAACTGTGGGAAGCTCAAATCAAATTGATTCATGATGCTGCCATTGCAGTCAAAGGAGTTGAACCTACCATTCACGTGCCAGAAGTGGCCAATCACGTGCCTTCCTTAAAACTACGCTGGGACCAAAAGGCTATAAAAATTACTCCAGATGGGCTCCGGGAGCAACTGCGTACGGGGCACCCTTCCATAGAGACTGTGGGTGATAAGGAGTATGTTGGGATTACTACTTGGATGCTGCAACCGGGACAGGAAAGAACGGTAGCCAAGCGTATTCAGGAGATACTTGTAGAAGCGACAGGCTAAAGGTTGTGAAATGGCTTGAATACCTGGTCTAAAAGATATGCTGCTTCTTTACGGGTGATGGGTTGCTGAGGATTAAAATATTCCATGCCCGTCCACGGATGCAGCCAACCCTTTTGAAAGCAGTAATTAATGGCTGAGTCTGACGCAGTTGTGTCCAAATATGGGGCGGATTGATTTGGGCTGGGACCACCTACAGCATGCCACAGGTCTTGAAGCATTTCAGATCTAGTAAGTACATCGTCTGTTTCGAACTCCCGTATAACATCTACATTTAATGTTTCTAAGGCCTTAATCAAATCGCTAATAAAGAAAGCACTGTCAGGATAGAACCAGGTTTGATTGGCCCATTTATAGGGCACTCCTGTGCCATGCATTAGCCCCGTTAGCCCCACTCTTTGTATGGCTGGGAAGTACAAACTGTCTTGAGGCTTGGTGTCTAGAAATGGTAGTAACCAGCACCCTTGCTCCAATAAATGTTGCTGTAAGGTGCGTAAAGGAAGTTCACGAGGTTGGTGTTGGTCCAATACACTAAGCGCGGCCGCTGCGCCTGCAGCTTGGCCAATTAAAATAACACAGGGTTGTAATCTGGTAGCTCCGTTGGCCAAATGGCTAACAGAAATGCTTTTCTCTCCTACGATAATACCATTGGTAGTTTGTGGAATTAAACAACCATAAGGTATCGAAAATGAAGGAATAGCAGGAAATGTTTCCTCTGCTGCCAATGCGTTCTTGCCGTGATGATGGTCCAGTGGATAGTCACCCACAGCAACTGCGGATTGATACAGGTCGTAAAATTGAGGTTCAACCAAATGATTTATCGTCAAAAATTCCAAGCCTTGTACCCGACGGCTTTCACGATGATAGGGAATAAATGGTAAACCATCCTCAGTGGGATAGTCCTCCGCAATCCCCAAATTGCTAAGTCCGGCTAGGGTCTGCAGATGGTACAAGAATCTCAAAGATTGCAGTTTGGCCTCATTATAGACCTCCTGGCGCTCCTGCCAAGTCATGTTTACACTATTTAGATAGTAGTCATTACCATTATTTGGCCAATTGATCATGTACTTGTTGTTGGGAAGCTTGCCATAATCCAACATTTGGGCACAACTTAAAATGGTGACCTCTTCGTCGTCACAAGCTTCACGACATACACATTCAAATTCTTGCGGGTCATAACCCGGTGGTTCTTGGATGCTATGACTAGTCTCTGCTCCAAAGTCCTTAAGGATCATGGTGTAGGTAAGATCTTGAATATGATCGGTTCCTAAGCTAGGAGCAGGTGCTTCTAGGGTAAGGGATTTAGCATCCTGGCCAAAATGGAAGGGTATATCCGCCAGAGCCAAGACGTCTCCGAGTTCGGTGGCTTCAATGGTTATGTCTGCCTTAACTTTTAGGGTATCCTGACTTTGATTTACGAACCAAACACCGATAACAGTGTCTTCAATTTTGACTACATGAATAGGAATGTATCCATGAAAACGTTTTATACTTGCTTGAGCGTCCAACAGATTATTCCAAATCTGATTTCCAACATGAGGTTCGAACTGAGTGTTGCTCACCCATCCTGTGGCCACACTGTCTGGGCCTCCATAATACTCGTAAAGTTGTTCGCGAAATTCTCCCCATATGCCTGATGGTAGTTGGTGGTTGCCATCGGTGGCACTGACTCCAGCAGATGTAAGCATACCACCTAGCCATGGCGTTTCTTCCACCACGATCACCTGGGCCCCACTGCGCGCAGCTTGGAGTGCCGCAGCTACCCCGCTAGTACCTGCACCAACTACCAGTACTTCAGTTTGGAATTCCTGATGAGGTGATGGTTCAAGTTTATTACAGCCTACACTGCATGAGATCAGGGTCAGCCAAAAGAAAAATTTGAAACTCAACCAAAGGAAACCCCTCATTCTTGTTACTTGGCTAGAGACAGATTGCGCCAGTGTACTTTAATGCCTCCACCATCATGGATTTGCAAAGCAATCTTGCCAGTGGCTTTACCAATTTTATCGTCTTCTAATTCGATCATCATTTGGCCATTCAACCAGGTAGTCACTTTGTTTCCTTTTACTTTAATGCGCATGGTATTCCATTCTCCCATTTTTAAAGCTTTATCCTTGCTAGGGTCAGGCTTAATAAGCCAACCTCGACCGTAGGATTCGTATATGCCACCACTATCATGGCCGGGGGGGGCCACTTCTGCTTGCCAGCCGGTGATTTTTGTGCCTTCGATGGAGGATCGAAAAAACACACCACTGTTGCCGTTGGCCTCTTGTTTAAATTCCAGGGTTAAATCAATATCTTTAAACTCCTCCGTGGTTGCCAAGTATCCATATCCCTTATCAGGACCGCTTTCGCAGATCAACTCGCCATTTTCTACGTACCACTTTTCCGTACCAAATATTTCCCAGCCAGTGAGATCTTCGCCATTGAACAGTGACACTTCTTGGACAGGTGCAGATGCCCATAGTAGGCTGATTAAAAAACTAATATAGATCATTGATTCTATTATTTTAATTCAAACTTATTTTCAAATAAACTCATAATTGTAAGCAGAAACACTACATACTAATAACTTTTGCCGCCAATTTGCTATTTCCAGCCAAAAATCTCGGTCCATCCTCAATCGCGAATGCACGTAAAGTTGACTTTAGATACAAAGCATTCACGAATCTTGACGAGTAAGCTTCCTTTACACTTATAACGCTCCAGACTTTCTCACGTTTTCACCTTTTATGCCCACCAGGTTATCACCTAGATCTTTCCGGGCCTCTGCGGCAATTTTCTGTAACAGGTCCACTTTCTCCGGATATAGCGCTTTTACATCATAAGCCTCACCTGGGTCTCTTCTTAAATTGTACAAGGCCAAGCCGGTAGTGTCTTTGTTATAGGGTCCTGGCCAACCATCATTACCCGGAAGTACCTTACGGTAGGACTGCGTAGTAACATGAGGAAACACCAGTTTCCACTGCTGATGTCGGACGGCCTCCAGATCGTTTTGGTGATAATAATAATACAACGTTTCTCTGGGGCTTGAAGTAGTGTTACCCTTTATCAGTGAGGTAATATCCAAGCCATCAATCCGGTTTGTTGGCAATGTGGCCCCTGTTAAATTGGCGAGAGTAGGCAACAAATCCATGGTGCTGGCCAATTGATTATTAACGGTACCGGCTGGAATCACACTAGGCCATCTCATTACACAAGGTATGCGTTGTCCTCCTTCGTAAGTAGTTCCCTTTCCTTCACGAAGCCCTCCCGTAGAGCCACCATGATTGCCAAAATTAAGCCAAGGCCCGTTATCTGAGACGAATATTACCAAAGTGTTTTCTGTTAAATTCAATTGATCCAAGGTCGCCATGATTTGGCCCACGGACCAATCAATTTCCATTATAACATCACCATATAGTCCTTGCTTACTTTTCCCTCGAAACTTGTCGGAAACTCCTAATGGGACATGCGCCATGGTGTGAGGCAAGTACAAAAAGAAAGGTTCTGCCTGGTGCCTTTTAATGAAATCAACAGCTTTTTCCGTATATCGGGTGGTCAGTTGGTCTTGATGATCCAGACTCGTTATATGTTCTAAAGTTTCATTTCCTTCGATAAGAGGCAGTGGCGGATAGCGGAATTTTCGATGCGTGCTATCTACTGCCTTTCCATCAAATTCTACGGGCCACATATCGTTTGAATAAGGTATGCCAAAGTATTCGTCAAACCCATGCTGCAAAGGTAAAAAAGGTTCTTGGTGCCCCAGATGCCATTTGCCAATTGCACCTGTGGCATAACCCATAGGTTTTAACATCTCCGCTATAGTGGTTTCTTGAGCGTTTATTCCAATCTTAGACCAGGGGAACAAGGCACCCGTGATACCAATACGGTTGGGGTAGCATCCGGTCATTAATGCTGCTCTGGAAGCACTGCATACCGCTTGGCCAGCATAAAAATGAGTAAATCTCATACCCTCCGTGGCCAATTTGTCCAGATTGGAAGTGGAAAAGTCAGTAGCACCGAAGCTTCCCAAATCTCCATAGCCTTGGTCATCCGTAAAAACAACAACTATATTAGGTAGGCGCTTTTCCAATGTCGGTTGACAGCTTGACCCAATACAAATCAAGATACAGATACTAAGCAATTTCTTAAGGCAGTTCATAAATTGGAATTGAGTATTTAGGTTAAATGTTATGGGATATTACCGCTAGTAAGTTAACGCTGCATGTTACAATACTTCCTGTTTTTTCACCCTTACTTAAGGGTCCTAAATTTCGATTTAATTTAAACCTCAGACATGTTTTTTAGCTCAACGGTACTGTTTTGTATCTGAACGACTTTTTAAGCTGTTAGGAAGCTTTTGAGGGAGCGACTGGAGTCGTTCAGCTAATATATTTTGTGAATTTGACCCTCCAAGCTAATTTCGAAATAATGTATTGATCGTGAAAGTCTTCAAAGCGAATAAATTGAACGGCGATTTTTATAACACACTTGAGATGATATCAGATGTATTTAGGGGTTGATGTAGGTGGTACTAATACCAAATTAGGCGTAGTGGATGAGGCAGGAACTTTTGTGTTGGAAACATCCTTTAGGACGACGGCATACAGCAGTGCTGACCACTTTTTATCTGCACTTGAAGGAGAGATCAATAGATTGATATCTTTGTTGAATTCTCAAATCAAAGGTATAGGGTTAGGGGCGCCCAGTGCGGACTATCGCACGGGTACCATTACTAACGCGGCAAACCTGGGCTGGACAGGAAAACTGGATATAAAACAGTATTTGGAAAAGGCCATAGGTTCAGTAATCAGAGTTACTAATGACGCAAATCTTCCAGCCATTGGTGAAATGACTTATGGTGCGGCCAAAGGAATGCAGAATTTTATTACCATCAGTTTAGGTACAGGCCTGGGTAGTGGTGTGGTTTGTAATGGCAGTTTAGTAGCTGGACATCATGGTATGGCTGGGGAATTAGGGCATGCCATTGTCGATCCAAACGGAAGGATTTGTGGATGTGGCCGTCGTGGATGTTTAGAAACTTATGTTTCTGCCACAGGCTTAAAACGGACAGTCTTCGATCTGCTGGCCCAGCAGAATGGTGGACAAAGCACAATGATGGAATACAGTTTCCAAGAATTAACCGCCGATCAGATCACATCCGCGGCTTTAGATGGAGACCAGATTGCTATTGATGCGTTAGAAATTACCGGTACAACTTTGGGTAAGGCATTGGCTAACGTACTTTGTTTGATAGACCCGGAGGCCATTTTCTTAGTAGGTGGAATGGCTTATGCTGGGGAACTGTTATTTAAACCTACCCGCAAAGCTATGAAAGAAAACATGCTAAATAATTTTAACAGTGAAGTTGAAATTAGACCAAGCTTACTGCCACTTGATCGCCTTTCTGTACTTGGCGCTTGTGGTTTGATATCGGGTTTGAAAAAGACCCAATCTGCAATAAATACAATGAACTAGGCATTAACGTAATAGGACATAATCAATCATGGAAAACATTATAATGGATAAAAATGGCGCGGTCAGGGGAATAGATCACAAATCTTGCGGCGCAAATGAATCTACTCGCTTCGAGAAAATACACACCGAAATCTTTGATACCAGTAAGAAAGCATCTCGAGCAGTTGCTGATGAAATCGCTACGTTAATCAGAAAAAAGCAAAAGCCAGATGATCCCTGTGTATTGGGGCTGGCCACCGGTTCTTCTCCTCTAGGAGTTTACAAGGAATTGGTGCGTATGCATAAGGAAGAAAATCTAAGTTTTGAAAATGTCATTACCTTTAATTTGGATGAATACTATCCCATGGAGCCTCACGCCTTGCAAAGCTACGTGCGTTTTATGGATGAGAATCTATTCAATCATATTGACATTAAACGAGAGAATGTCAATATTCCCGATGGTACTTTACCGAATGATCTGGTGGGTGTATTTTGCTCAGACTTCGAACAGAAGATCCAATTCTATGGGGGACTGGATTTGCAAATATTAGGCATTGGTCGTACCGGTCACATTGGATTTAACGAGCCGGGGTCCCATTATAATTCCGGAACGCGCATGGTCACCCTGGATCATATTACAAAGATGGATGCTGCCAGTGATTTTTTTGGTGAAGAAAATGTTCCTCGCAGGGCCATTACCATGGGAGTAGGTACCATCTCCAAGGCTCAAAGAATCATACTAATGGCCTGGGGAGAGGGTAAAGCTCCTATTATTCAAGAAACTATTGAGGGCGGCATTTCTGAAGCAGTGCCCGCAACCTACCTGCAGAACCATAGCAATGCTACCATAGTGCTGGACACAGCTTCCAGTGCGGAGCTTGTACGGGTGAAAACTCCCTGGTTGGTAGGTACTTGCAATTGGGACAATGCGCTTTCCAAGAAAGCCGTGATTTGGCTGAGCAAAAAACTTCAGAAACCCATACTTAAGTTAACGGACCGGGACTATACAGATAATGGGATGAGTGACTTGGTGGCGGAACATGGTCCTGCTTACAATATTAATATTCAGATGTTTAATGAGTTGCAACATACCATCACCGGATGGCCTGGGGGAAAACCCAATGCAGACGATACCCATCGACCGGAGCGCGCAGAACCAGCTAAAAAACGGGCGATAATATTCAGCCCACACCCTGATGATGACGTCATTTCTATGGGAGGTACTTTTATAAGGTTGGTCGACCAGGGACATGATGTGCATGTGGCATACCAGACTTCTGGAAACATTGCCGTTTTTGATGAGGACGTTATTCGTTTTGCTGATTTCTTTAGAGATTTTAATACCGTATACAGCGCAGGGAATCGAGACAGCAAACGGTTTTATGAGGAAGTACTGACGAGCATAGTGAATAAGCAGCCGGGAGATATCGATACTCCAGTGGTGCAAAAGATCAAAGGTCTCATTCGTCGGGGAGAGGCTAAAGCAGGTTGCCGGTATGTTGGTATTACTGATGAAAAAGTGCACTTCTTAGATATGCCGTTTTACGAAACCGGCTTAATTCAAAAGCAACCGGTTGGAGATGAGGACGTACAAATAATCTACGACTTGTTACAGGAAATAAAACCGCACCAAATTTACGCCGCGGGTGATTTGTCCGACCCGCACGGAACGCATCGTGTCTGTCTGGATGCCATATTTATGGCAATAGAAAAGGCTAAAGACAATCCGTGGCTGGACGATTGTTATGTCTGGCTGTACCGGGGTGCTTGGCAAGAATGGGGCATTGAAGAAATAGATATGGCCGTTCCTTTAAGCCCAGGTGAACTGTTGCGCAAACGTAAGGCAATTTTCAAGCATCAATCCCAAAAGGATTCTGCATTGTTCCCAGGAGTAGATCAAAGAGAGTTTTGGCAGCGGGCCGAAGACAGAAATCGCCACACCGCCGATGTATATGACAAATTAGGTTTTGCCGAGTATGAGGCCGTAGAAGCCTTTAAAAGGTATTATTTCTAAATTGGTTTCAGGAATTTAGATTCAATATTTGCTGCTTGGTTTCTTTGCGGAAGTTTCTTCCAATTGGAATTAACTTGGTAGCGATTTCCACACAATTGCCCTCAATGGATTTTACTTTGTCTATGGCAATGGTATAGGACTTGTGAATCCTGATAAAATTATCCGTAGGGAGAATCTTAGCCATGCTGTTTAAGTTTTGGTGCGTCACCAGATCTTCATATACTGTGCGAATTCTTACGTAATCTTTGAGGCTTTCAATGTAAAGGATTTCATCTAGATAAACCTTCACCATTTTCTTATCCACCTTCAAGAAAATAAATGATTTTGGTTTTTCAGGGGTATTCATCACCGCTATCTCAGGCTTGTTTTTTTCACGCATGGCACCCGTAACCTTATCCATAGCTTTCAGAAAGCGTTGGAATGAAATGGGTTTGACAAGATAATCTAGCACATTCAACTCAAACCCATCTACAGCATAGTCCCGGTAAGCACTGGTAATAACCACCAAAGGAGGGGATTTTAGACTTTTGAGAAAATCTAAACCGTTTATGGTAGGCATGTTAATGTCCAAGAACAAAAGATCCACTGGATTTTCTGAAACATAGCTAAAGGCCTCCATAGCATTTTCACAGGTACCCACAACTTCAGCATATTGAAATTGTTGTAAGAATTTTGCAATAATATTAATGGCCAAAGGCTCATCATCAACTATAAGACATTTTGTTTTCATAAGTTGGTATTTTTAAAGTCACCGTATATTGATGCGGTTCATCGTTGATATTCAAGTCGTATCTGGTGTCATATATCAACTCCAGC
>JAJCYK010000307.1 GCA_029262935.1 Cytophagales bacterium
ACTAAGTAGTCGATCACACCTATGCTTTTATCTTTGTCATCAATAATCTCTCCGACCATTTTTCCTTCAAAGCCGCTAGGAACAGCCTTAGTATCTTTAACTGTTTGTACAGATTTTGTTTGAAATTTATTTTTGTGATTGAAGGTCTCCATAACCCAACGGGTACCCTCTTCCAACGGGAAGTACTCGTTACAACTTTGGGAGGATAGCTGGCTGGTAGTAAATAGGGCTAACCCTAGAATGATCAACTTTTTCATGATGGTTTTTTACGTTTGGAGGCACGTCCTAAATATTTAAACGAATCTACCAGGATGAAAGTACCTCCAACTCCGATTGCGCCCCCAGTGATTAACATACCGGTGCCCAGGTCATCATTTTTGCCACCTAACAATAAGCCCCCGGCAATGGTTACAGAATACCCTATGGTAGAAACTAGTATACCCTTTTTAAACTGTTTTTCAGCTTTACCTAAATTCAACTGAACGTGCTTTTGATTAATTTCCAATGCCTGGACTCGGTAGTTTAAAGAATCCATAGGGAAATCTTGGGCAGTTAGGTTAAAACAAATTAGAATAACGGGTATAAAAAAAAAGGCTCTCCTCATTATATAATGATGGTCACAACTCTGTGATTGTAAAAAGATACGAATTAATTAATAATTTAACCAAGCTTTAAAGGTGGCGGATCTTTCTCTACTCACTATAAGATCTTGATTGTGGGTTTGATTTAGTTTTACCAGTAGTCTTTGATTACTATGAGGCTGAACCTCCATAACGGACTCTATGGATATAATAAAAGTTCGATTAATTCGAAAAAAATGTCCCGGATCCAAATGTTTATTAGCTAATTCATCTAAAGTGTGATCAATAAGGAACTTACGACTGCTCTTTTTTTCCACTAAATATACAATCTTTCCGTCTGCATAGAAGTAACCGATTTCAGCCACGGGTTTGTAAAAAAGCTTTCTTCCCAATTTAACCAAAAATCGTTCTTTATGAATCTTTTGTGATTGCAGTACTAGCTTGGCGATATCCGGGCTAATAGTATTATCTGAAGGTCCTTCTAAGGATTGGTACTTCTTTAGAGCTTGAACCAATCGCTCATAGTTTATAGGTTTAATCAAATAATCCAGGCTGTTAACCTCAAAAGATTTTAGGGCATATTGGTCGTAAGCTGTAGTAAATATGATGGGTTTGCGTACGGTAACTTGTTGAAAGATTTCAAAGCTCAGCCCATCGGCTAGTTGTATATCAAAAAAAAGCAGATCGGGATGCTCATGAGTTTGCAAAAAATGCACGGTTTCTTCAACGCTATCCAATGACCCCACAAGTTTTATTTGTGGATCATATCGTAGAATTAATTCGCTTAGTCGTTCTCGGGATAATCGTTCGTCCTCAACTATCAGCACTTCCATGTTCATGCAATTGAATTAGTGGTAGTCTAACCGTAAATTGCTGCGCATTGTTTTCAACTTGGACGGGTTTGTCGGTAAGAAATTCATACCGCTTGATAATATTCTGTAATCCCACCCCTGTAGACTCTTCAATTTCTGTCTTAAGTTGGATGTTATTGCTTACGGATAAGTAATCATGGTCCATGGCTAAACTAATACTCAGCGGGCGCTTTTGTGACAGTACGTTATGTTTTATAGCATTTTCGATGAGCATTTGTAAGCTTACTGGAGCTATGTGATAGCCATCTAAATTGGTAGGGAATTCCAATTGAATGTTTAGATTTTCAGAAAACCGAATTTCCAACAAATATAGGTAGGAAGACATAAAGTCCAGTTCCTCCTTTAAAGGAACCAACTTGTTTTCTTGATGATAGATAAGATATCGATAGACGTTTGAAAGTTGTTGTATAAACTTAGCTGAAGCATCAGCATCTTTATAGACCAAGTTTGAAAGTACATTGAAACTATTGAAAAGGAAATGAGGGTTGATTTGATTTCTTAGCGCTTCAAATTGCGCCTCCACTGTTTGTCTTTTTAGTTTCTGTGTCTCTATCTGAGCATCTTTTAATTGATAAATGTAAAAAATGATGGCATTGACACCATGTAAAAACAGGTTTACTCTAAATGTAAAAGCTAATGTGAGTCTTACTTCCTCAGCAAATTGCGAGGTTGCTTCAGGTATAAATAAAAGGGGAACAACACTTATAACGAGGACTAGAAGCAAACTTGCCAGGAAATGTAATACTAAGGGATGCAATCCCTGACCGTTTCGTTTTAGAAATCTCTGGATTAGCCGGTTACCCTCCCATAAGGCGGCTACCATGATCAGAATGATCACCAGTAAATACCCATCTGAAAGGGATGTTCCCACCAACCGATCACCTCCAGTAAACCTAATATTAAGGAAGGAGTACGTTGCTAGTAAGGTTATGAAAATCCACCTGTATCTTTGTGCAAACATATTTAAATAAAATATACAAAACCCTGGCTAACCAATTCCAGGGTTTTGTATGAACTACCAACCAAATTAATCTTTAATCATTGGGTAACAAAACTTTATCGATTACGTGAATGACTCCGTTGGTGGCCAAAATATTCAACTGTGCAGCTACCAGGCCGGATGCTGGATCGGAGCCAGCAGCATCTTGTATGGTTAAATCATCCAAATCAACGGTAACGTTTTGATCGTTCAGCATGGTTATTACTTGCTCGTCGGTTAGATCTGTACTGAACACCCTGGCACTGGCTTTCACCACATGATGCGTTAAAATAGCCGCTAGTGCACTGGGGTCAGCCGCTTCTACCGCGGCTACATCTGCGAAACCGGCCGCCTGGAAAGCGGCATCTGTAGGCGCAAATACTGTAAAAGGACCAACTCCTGTAAAGGTCGCTGTCAAATCTGCTGTTTCCAGTGCTGCCAATAACAGGGTAAATTGAGCGGGGTCTGCAGCGGCGGAGGCACTTACAATTTCGGCAATGTTCTGTGAAGGCGGTAATAAAGTGCGGTTGATGACATGTACTACGCCATTACTGCCCGATATATCCGTAGGCCCTACTTGAGTAGATCCATTAATAAATACTCCCCCGGCTACATTGCTAAGGTAGAAATCTCCGTTCAAAGTGGTAATATTGGCACTTCCAGCAGGAAGGTCTCCACTACCTACGGTTCCGTCAAGCACATGGTATTTGAGCACAGCACTCAAAGTAGCGGCATCGGGAAGGGCCGTAATACCCGCTGCTTCGAAAGCGGCATTGGTTGGAGCAAAGAGGGTAATTCCCATATCAGAAGGGCCATTACCTAACAACACGCTGAGTATGTCCTCATCCGCAGCGTTTACCGCGGCTATTAGGGTGCTGAAATCTTTGTTAAAAAATGCTGGTGCGACGATGGTACCAACAAGGTCCAAAATATCTTGAGGTACCAGTACTGCATCAATTATGTGAACGACTCCGTTTGAAGCTTCAACATTGGGTGTGATCACTTCTGCTTGATTGATAAAAACACCGTTGGTCAAGGACACGGTAATGGAGGCACCATTGACGGTGGCTGCCATTTGACCGTCGGTTAGATCGGTTGATTGCAACGCGGCGGTGGCAATAACATGGTATTCCAGAATGTCACGTAAAACATCTTCGGGAACATCATCAATACTGGTTTGACCAATGGCCACCAGTAAAGCATCAAAAGCAGCATCTGACGGCGCAAATACTGTAAAAGTACCGTTACCACTTAGTGTGGTTACAAGATCAGGAAACTTAGTCAATGCACTAACTAAAGAACTAAGGTTGCCGGTCCCCTGAGCTAGGGTCACAATATCTTCTGGGACGGCGGGAGTGTTAGGGTCATCATCATCACAACTTATAACTGCTGTCGAAAAAAAAACGATCATAAGACCCCAAAGCCAAGACTGGTTAAAATTTTTCAATAATTTCATGGTATAAATTTGTTTAGTTATCCAATACACTTAAAACCAGGCTTAGGAGAGACGGTTCGAACGAAAGGATTCAAGAGACTATTCAATGCTCCGAATCGTAGAATATTCGACTTGAATTGTGGTCAGGTAAAAACAAAAGGGGTTACTTTTTAGCGGAAAATTGATTAATTTTCATATCCTCACCCAGCCGAAAGAACTTGTAACGACCACTACTATGAAAATATCCACATTTATTCTATCGCTATTAATTTTCAGCTTAGGGTCCCTGGATTCAGATGCCCAATTCAAAAACCTTAAGAAAAAACTACAAAAGAAAGTAGAAGACCGTCTAGATCGTAAGGTGGATAAGGCGGCAGACAAAGGTTTGGATGAAGTGGAAGAGGGCATCGAAGACACGGTCAAAGGAGAAGGCGATGAAGGCGAAGAGGGCGAGGGTGGAGAGGAAAATTCAAAGCCCCCCAGTGAGAATGACAAAACGATCAACCAATCTGAAAACCAACCGGCAGGTAGTACCAATGAGGAAAGCAACAACACCGACGTCTTCAAGGTTAATACCAAATTCGACTTTGTGCCGGGCGCTACAGTATGGGTATACGACGATTTTACAGGAGATGCCATGGGAGATTTTCCCGCGCGATGGAATACTGATGGCACGGGAGAAATTGTAACCTTTGGGGATAACGATCACAAATGGTTTCAACTTACGGGTGGCTCGAAGTACATTCCAGATTTGCCTAATGAACTT
>JAJCYK010000308.1 GCA_029262935.1 Cytophagales bacterium
AATTCAGCTACAAACAAAACCCCAGGGAAAAACTCCCCCCCATCATCAACAGTGAATTCCAGGAAGTGAGGCCCCTTATTTCACCTGATGGAAAGACCCTATATTTTAGCCGTAGACACCATCCAGAAAATATCGGAGGTACTGCCGATTTTCAGGACGTTTGGATGTCTCATTTAGTAGATGGGAAATGGTCCTTGCCTACAAATCTTGGTGCGCCGATTAACAACAAAAAGGCCAACACCCTATGTAGCATTACTCCTGATGGCAAAATAGGACTGTTTCTGGATAGCTACAAATCGGTAAAGACAGCATTGGGATCGTCAGAGTTAACCTCAGATGGCTGGCGTAAACCCAGAGGAGTTGAAATCAAGGATTTTGTTAACCTCAGTTCCTACTATGACTTCCACCACTCCGAAACCAAGGGCGTACTCATTATGGCTATCAACAATGGTAGAGGTTCTGGGGATCAGGACTTGCATTTTTCTTTACTGCAGAAAGATGGCTCCTATGCTAAACCTGCAAACATGGGCAGGATTGTAAATAGTAGAAAAGCGGATTTCGCCCCCTTTTTAGCGGCCGATGGCAAGACCTTATTCTACGCTAGTTATGGTCATAAGGGAGAAGGGGGCAGCGACTTATATGTAACACAACGGCTAGACAACAGCTGGAGAAAATGGTCCAGACCCACCAACCTAGGACCTTTAGTAAATTCTCCAGACGATGAGAACTACGTCTCGGCCACCGCTGATTTGACAACCATCTACTTTGAAAGTTATCCTAAAGGGTCAAACGAAAAAGATATATACCGGGCTCCCTTCAACTTGGAACTACTGCTTAATCCGGTTAAGGAAGACGTGCTGGCGGAGGCAGAAGTATCTCCCCAGACCACGACGGCTTCTACTGCCGTGGTTGATGACCAGAAGGAAATTGCGGCGCCCCAAAATACTCCCGTAACCGCCAAGCAGGTGGCGAAAAAAACAACTGATGCGACAACCCAGCTCATCCCTACAGCACCAAGCACCGCTAAGACATCTCAAGAACCAAGCACCGCACCCCAGATGGATAAAGTAGACTCCAATAATCCATCTCGTCTTATTGCGGATGTCGGGTCGTTCACGGTGCAACAATCATTTGTCGGAGGCAGAGTAGAGTCCAAAGTATTAAACAACCTCTATTTTGGATCCGATAGTCACCAACTTGCGTCCGGCTATCGAGGTAAGTTGGATGAGATCTCCAGAATCATGATTGGTAGGCCAGATATGGAGGCCTTCATTGAAGGCCATACAGATAATGTGGGAGCGATCGATGTAAACCTGCGTATTTCATATTTAAGAGCCCAAGCCGCTGCTCATTACATCATTGACCAGGGCATTCCCAGTGGTAGGATTGAAATCAACGGTAGTGGTGAAGCTCATCCAATTGCCAGCAATGATGACGAATCCGAAGGGCGGGAATTGAATCGTAGGGTAGAAATTACTTTAACAGACGCTGCCGGAGCTCAATTATTGTTTGTTTTGCATGGAGAGTAGTACATCCTTTCATTGATGAGGTATTCCACAAGCAGTCTTAAGGTTTACAATGCAGCAAGTTCTTCCTGCAACGCTTTACTTAATTTACTCGCTACCAATTCGTACGAATCATCTATCCATTGAAAAATGTCCCCTTGTTCTAAGGAACCATCAATTTGAAGAGAATTCCAGTGTTTCTTATTCATATGATATCCGGGAATTACTGCATCATGCTGTGCACGCAATTCCAGAGCTTTTTCTGGATCACATTTTACATTAATAAGTTCGAATTCCACGGAATCTGCCAAGGCAAATGCCTTGCCCATCACCTTGAATACTGCGGTGGTGGAATCGAATGGGTAATCCTCAATTACGCCCTTTTTGGTGCAACAACATTGGCTTAGTACGGCGAAGGTCATTTAAAACAGGCGTTTAACAATCAAAAAAATCACCCCTAGCAAAAAGATGACAATTGATATTTTGTTAACCCCATGCATCATCCGCAGGTTAAAGTTACTTGGACGGGTAGGATCCTTTTTTCTAAAGAAGTACCCAAAAACTTCACCAACTTTAAAATAGTCCTTAAAGGAATTTTTTTTGCTTGATTCTTCCATAGTTTTTAATTCAATTGAGTTCCAGGTTCAATCCATTGCTCATCCTCCTTGATAATGTCTATTAACGCATCTACCGCCTGAGCTGAGGGTACGCCTCTTTGTACCACTTCTTGACCGCGATACAAAGTAATTTTGCCCTTTCCAGACCCTACATAGCCATAATCCGCATCTGCCATTTCTCCTGGTCCATTGACAATACATCCCATAATACCAATCTTAACCCCTTTCAAGTGATCGGTACGTGCCCGTATTTTAGCAGTAGTTTCCTGTAAATCAAACAAAGTACGGCCGCAAGAAGGACAGCTAATGTACTCCGTTTTAGTCATTCGGGTCCGTGCAGCTTGTAATATGCCAAAGGCAGTCTGATTGTATAACTTGATGGAGTCCAAGCGTGTTTGTTTGTTAGGATAGTAACGTAACTCTTGACTTAAAAATACCCCATCGCCAAGTCCATCTATCAATAAAGAGCCCATGTCAGTGGCTGCATACAGTTGAAAGGAGGATACTTCTGTCGTTTGATACTTTCTTGCAATGATCACGGGATGTTTTAAATCATTTCGCATCAATTCAAAGATCAACCTCCTTTGGTCGGCCCGGGCATGCTGATTATCCGTTTCTAACCAAAGTATCGCCTGGTGCTCGGACCTTAGTGCAGCTATGGCATCAGGAAATTGGGACATATTCAAACGAATGAAATTCATATGCGGGTGGCGTTTGGATTCACCCAGTTGTTCCAAGTTAAATAAAGGAAACCTGTGCGGGTCGTCCTGTTCCTTCCAGCTGGTAAAGTCCAAGATTTCCTTAAGGCCATTGGGCAGCATAAACGATATCGGTTGATCTCCGGAATAGATAAAGTCGGCCCCTAAATCATTCATTTTCCATTTGTCCAATTCAGCTAAATAGAAATGGCCAATGCTTTTTAAATCCTTATACTCAAGAGCATCTACTCCCCTAAAGTCCACTACCACTCTTGGGACCTGATGACCTCCAAAGACGCCTACTTCCTCCGTGTCTCGCCGGTGATAGCTAAATGGGTCTAGCGGTGGATCATCCACTGCCGGAATGTGTTCATGTTTTTGTCGTCCCAAATAACGGTCTACCAAGGCTTTGGCCACCGGGGCTTCAAATTCTGGTTCCTCTGTAAGACTTACCCTCACCGTATCCCCTAGCCCATCTTCCAGCAAACTCCCAATCCCCACCGCGGACTTCATGCGGCCGTCTTCACCTTCCCCAGCCTCAGTAACCCCCAAATGAAGTGGATAAGGTTTGAGGTTTTCGGCGCTTAATTTATTGACTAGCAAACGATAAGCCTGCACCATTACCTGAGTATTGCTCGCTTTCATGCTCAAGACAATCTGGTAGTAATTTAGCTCCTCGCAAATTCTTAAAAATTCTAGCGCCGATTCCACCATACCTAATGGAGTATCTCCATATCGGCTCATTATGCGATCTGAAAGAGAACCATGGTTGGTGCCAATGCGCATCGCGGTGCCGTATTCTTTACAGATTTTGACTAGTGGCGAAAAGCGATCCCGAATGCGGTCCAATTCCTCTTGATATGACGCTTCCGTATACTCTATGGTTTGAAATTTCTTTTTATCCGCGTAATTACCAGGGTTAACTCTTACCTTTTCAACAATACGAGCCGCTAATTCTGCCGCATTGGGCGTAAAATGTATATCTGCAATCAAGGGGACGTGAATGCCCTCTTTGTTTAAACCTTTTTTAATTTCTGCCAGGTTTTGGGCTTCCTTTAGACTAGGCGCAGTAATTCTTACGTATTCACAGCCAGAATCAACCATGCGCTTTACCTGATCAATGGAACCTCTGGTATCCATGGTATCTATGGTGGTCATGGATTGAATTCGAATGGGGTGGTACCCACCTAAAGGAAGGTCTCCAATGGCGACTTCCAACGACTCTCGTCGTGAATAACGGGTTAGGCTGGTGCAATAGCCTTTAGCATCAAGGATGTCGGACGACATGAATTAAGAATTTTACTTAAAATTAACCTTTCTAAAGGTAAATTGTTTGCATTTCAGGGTTAACAACGATTATATATCTCCTAATTGAGGTCTAATTAATATCTCTTCTACTACTGTTCTGGGCGAAAGAGAAAAAGCATCAAAGACACAAGCGGCTACATCCTCCACGGGCATAAAGCGCTCAGGAGGTAAATCTACTTCCCCCCAACTGTCGGATAAAGCGGGTCCCGGCAGTACTGAAGTCACCCGAATGCCGTGCGCTTTCAATTCTTCACGTAAGACCTTAGAAAACCCTAAAAGGGCGAATTTTGCAATGCAATAACTGCCTCCATACAGGTAGGGTATGATACTGGCAATGCTACAAATATTGATTATATGACCTTGCTTCCGGCTTATCATGTTGGGAAGCAAGTGCCTGGTAAGATGGTAGGCACTATAAAGATTTAATTCGATCATGGACTCCAAGGCACCATCGGGCTCATCAGATATTTTTCCGGGAATAAACCCACCCGCATTATTAACCACTAAGTCAACATCAAGACCCTTTTGTACTACGAATTTTGCAAACGTATCTACGCCGGCCTTTTTTGATAGATCTGTAGCAATGGTGTCTAACGAACCTGTGCCGGGTAATGCGCTATGCTCCTCAAATAAGGCATCCAGTTTTTCCTGACTACGGGAGCAAGTGATAACGTTCATTCCGGCAGCTGCTAACTTTAAAACCACCGCTCTGCCAATCCCTCTACTTCCTGCGGAAACCACCGCCGTTTTACGTTCTGTCATAGTTTGATAATCTTAGAAAAATAATAACTCACAGTTTTTAGTATATTTGCTCCGGCAGGCCTGAAACTGCTCAATTAAAGTAGTCCGGGCAACTGATATTGTCTACTAAATGTAGCTATTCCCGAAGATTTTTAATGAAAAGTATTGGTAAATATTTCATGTTCTTAGGATCACTGTTTGTCAACAGGGAGTCC
>JAJCYK010000309.1 GCA_029262935.1 Cytophagales bacterium
CGTACAGGACTGGGAGTTGAAAACCCCACGATCACTCAAGTAGTTGCGGCCAATTGTCTTTGGGCGGATGCCTTGGCATCCACTGTTAGTATTAATGGAAGTAAAGCTTCTAGAAAGCTACTAAAAAAATTTAAAGCTTATGAATTGAGTGAAACGCTATTTACCCCTTAGGTTTTGAGCAATTTTCAGAAAAATAAACTATCTTTTGTTAAAAGAAATATAATTAGTAATGAAAAAGCAAGCAAGTTCGAGAAGAGCATTCCTCAAAAAATCAAGTACCGCGGTATTAACCTCTACCTTAGGGTTTAATATTGTTTCAGGCCAGCCGCAAGCCTTTAAGAATTTGAACAGCGAAACCTTAAAGGTGGGTCTTATTGGCTGTGGTGGTAGAGGTACAGGAGCGGCCTTTCAGGCCTCTATGGCAGATCCTAACGTGCAAATCACGGCTATGGCGGATATATTCCGGGACCGCCTAGATACCTCGTATGAGAATCTGGTCAAAGAAAATGGTGATAAAATTGCCGTAGATGAAGATCACAAATTTATTGGGTTTGATGGCTACAAAAAAGTTCTAGCTAGTGATGTAGATGTGGTTATTCTGACCACCCCTCCTAGCTTTCGACCCGGACACCTAGCAGCGGCCATTGAAGCAGGAAAACATGTATTTTGTGAGAAGCCCGTGGCAGTGGATGCCCCTGGTATACGCAGCGTGATAGCCTCTGCTAAGAAAGCTAAGGAAAAAGGTCTGGCGCTGATGTCAGGATTCTGTTGGAGGCATGACACTCCCAAAATAGAAACCTACGACAAATTACTAAGCGGTGCCATAGGAGACATTCACACCGTTTACAACACCTATAACACGGGGGCATTGTGGTTCCACGAACGCAAACCTGAATGGACTGATTTTGAATTTGAGATGCGCAACTGGTTGTACTACAATTGGATGTCTGGAGACCACATCTCAGAGCAAGCCGTTCATAGTTTGGACTTAATGAATTGGGCAATGGGCGATGTTATGCCTGTAAGTGCCATGGGTACGGGGGGTCGTCAAAGCCGAACACAACCGGAGTTTGGCAACGTATACGATCATTTTGCCATTGTTTATGAATATGCAAATGGCAAAAAAGGATTCCATTTTAGTCGTCAACAAAAAGATTGTAGTAGGGCATACCATTTGGAACTAACCGGAAGCCAAGGACAATGTTATATGGATGTTTTCCGTAAGCATGAGATTTCTGGTAAAGAATCTTGGAAATGGAAGGGCGAAAAGACCAACATGTATCAAAATGAGCACAACACGTTGTTCAACTCCATCAGAGAAGGCAAACCTTTTAACGATGGAGCACGCATGGCCAACAGTACCATGCTGGCTTTATGGGGCAGAATGGTGGCCTATACTGGCCAAACAATAAGTTTGGAAGAAGCCATGAATAGTGAAGAAATTCTAGGACCAAAACTAGAAGAATACAACTGGGACCTTAAGTGGCCCTTAGCTGAAGTGGCTAAGCCTGGAATTACCAAGTTTAGTTAAGTATGAAACGAAGGACCTTTATTCAACATAGCGCCGTAGGCGGTGCTATGTTTATGGCCGTGCCATCATCTACCCTATTTGCAGAAGCAGGCGAGAAGACAGGCTTGACAAAAAAAAGCTTGAAATTCGGCATGATCAAGGAAGACCTTTCCGTAATGGACAAATTTAAGTTGATCAAAGACTTAGGTTTTGATGGGATCGAATTGGATAGCCCGAATGATTTAGTAGAAAAAGAAATATTAGCCGCACGTGATCACACAGGATTAGAAATCCCTGGCGTAGTAAACTCCAAGCATTGGGATCACCCTTTGTCGCATCCAGACCCTGAAGTAAGAACTGTTTGTAGGGAATCCATGGTACACGCCATGCATAAGTGCAAACTTTACGGGGGTACTACGGTACTATTGGTACCGGCAGTAGTGAGCGAAGAAATTGGGTATGATGAAGCCTGGGAGCGTTCAACTGCGGAAATCAAACAACTGTTGCCAGTGGCTGAGGAAACTGGAATTAAAATTGCTATCGAAAATGTTTGGAATAATTTCCTAATAAGCCCGGTGGAAGCGGCTCAATATATTGACCAGTTTAACAGCGATATGATCGGTTGGTATTTTGATGTTGGCAACATCATTCGATACGGTTGGCCGGATCAATGGGTACGTATACTAGGAAAAAGAATATTAAAAATTGATGTAAAAGAATACAGTAGGGACAAACAAAAAAACGAAGGTATCTGGGAAGGGTTTAATGTCAAACTTGGCGACGGAGACAGTGATTGGGCCAAAGTCAATAAAGCATTAACTTCAGTAGGCTACACCGGATGGGGTTCTGCGGAAGTTCCCGGCGGTGATCGCAAGCGTTTGCAGGAAATTTCGGAACGTATGGACCGCATTTACAAATTGTAATTTATGAGTAACCCCATAAAAGTGTTGGTGGTAGGTTGTGGTAATATGGGAGCTTCTCATGCCCGCGCCTACCATAAAATGCCCGAATTTGAAATCGTAGGGCTTGTTAGCAGAGGACCAGAAAGCAGAGCTAAGTTGTCCCAGGAATTAGGTGGCTATCCGGAATTTGGCGACTATGAAGAAGCCTTGGCTGCCACTAAACCAGATGCTGTCAGCATTAATACCTATCCCGATACTCATGCCCGTTATGTCAAGCATGCCTTGGCGCAAGGTGCGCATGTTTTTGTGGAGAAACCTTTGGCAAACACCGTGGAAGAGTGCCAGGAGATCAAAGAACTAGCTACGAAAGCTAACAAAAAGGTAGTCATTGGTTATATCCTAAGAGTGCATCCGGCCTGGACCAAGTTTATTGATATCGCCAAGACTTTGGGTAAACCACTGGTCATGCGTATGAACCTCAATCAACAAAGCCATGGCAGTACTTGGGAGGTTCACAAAAACTTAATGAACTCCATGTCTCCAATAGTAGATTGCGGAGTCCACTATGTTGACGTGATGTGCTTAATGACAGAAGCCAAACCCGTTTCAGTTAGTGCTATTGGCGCTAGGTTGTCAGATGAACTAGTAGATGGCATGTACAACTATGGTCAACTACAAGTGCGCTTCGATGATAAAAGCGTAGGCTGGTATGAAGCCGGCTGGGGACCAATGATAAGTGAAACCGCGTATTTCGTAAAAGATGTGATTGGTCCTAAAGGATGTGTCAGCATCGTAGACAAAAACCCAAAAGTAGACCAAACAGGATCTGATAATGTGGATGGCCATTCTGCCACAAACGCTTTATTGCTCCATCATAGTGCCACCAATGAGGACGGCAGCTTCAGCAAAAGTGATGAGATGCTTGACACTACATTCGAACCGGATCACCAAGGCCTATGTGATTTGGAACAAGCCTATTTCTATAAAGCAATCAATGAAGATATGGACATGACCCAGCACCTGGATGATGCCATAAACAGCTTGAAAATTGTACTGGCCGCTGACCAATCGTTCAAAACTGGTCAAACTGTGCCTTTGGACTGAATAGATAAATAACCACTAAAAAGAAATCCCTAATGAAAGTAATTACTTACCTAAGCTTAGTATTCGCAACTCTTATGACAGCATGTGGACCTGCTTCCAGCCATGAGTCTGAAACCCCCGTGGCCATAGAGGAAGAAGCAAGTACAACTGAACTCATTGCCGTTACCGTGCATACTGTAGATACCGTAGCCTACACCGCTCAACAAAGCTGGGAAATTGTGGCAGATTATAATGCGTTAGATAAGTGGCTCTCCCCTGCGGTAGCAAGTTCCAGCATGGTTGGCGAAGGGCTAGGTGCCGTGCGTACGTTAACTTTAGATGATGGGAATCAAGTGGTAGAAGAGCTGATCACATTGGATGAAGAGCATATGACGATACAGTATAAAATGACCCAAGGTAATCCCATTTTGGTAGGTTACGTTGGCACCATGAAAGTAGTGACGGTGGATGATGATTCTCATAGCGTGATCGACTGGACATCGGCTTTTGAATCGCCAGTAGGCCAAGACAGTGCAGGCTATGCGTTAATAAAAGGTGTTCATCTCTTAATGTTCGACAATTTGGACAAAGAGGCTGCCAGTGAATAAACAATTCTCACACGCCGCTACTATTTTACAAGTTAAAGATCCCTTAGCCAGCGCAAAATGGTATCGAGATCGGTTGGGCTTTGACATCACATTTGAATGGGGCGACCCGGTAGACTATGTCGTTACTAAGGGGGAAGAAGCGGTGTCTGTGCATTTTTCTAAAGGAGATGGAAAGCCCAACGACATCAAAATGGCACTTTATATTTTTGTTCACGATGTAGATGCATTGTACCAAATATTAAAAGCACAATCTGTAGAGGTTAGGAGTCCTATTGTTACCCACGATTATGGCATGCGAGACTTTGATGTAATCGATCCTGATGGGTATGTATTGTGCTTTGGCACGCATGTGGAAAGGCTCAACCAGTAGCTCCTACCTCCGGAGATTTATTTCTGTAAAATAGGGCGATCAACCCCAAGACGGGACCCAAGCCCAACAAGACAAATAAGGCTTTCAAATCCATAACATCCATCAAAACGGAAAGCGTCTGAATGCTTGCGATGGTGATAGAGAACCCTATGCAGTTTACAATAGTAAGCGCGGTGCCTTTTGATTCAGGAGCCGTATTCTGAGCCACTAAAGTGGAAAACAATGGGGAATCCGCCACGACCATCATGCCCCAAAAAAGCAAAAATCCCATAAAAAGTGTAGTTGACGTGGTTTGGAACACAAATGGTGAAACAATACAACACAAACCAGAAGCAAACAAAGCTAGTGCTGCTACATTTTTTTCGCCAAATTTTTGGGACAAATATCCTCCCGCTATGCAAGCCAACCCTCCAACTCCTATAACACAGAAGGAAACCACTGGAATGTTCAACACTGCTCCCGGGTGAAGAGATGTATATGTACCTAGTATTAAGGGCACAAACGCCCAAAAAGCGTACAGTTCCCACATATGGCCAAAATACCCAAAAGCGGCAGCCCTGAACTCTTTATTTCTAAATACAGCATACAGGGCCCTAAGATCCAATTTCTGAGCAGCCATACGGTAGGGACCATTTGGCACCAGCATCCACATAGCCCCTCCACCGAGGGTGGCTAAGACCGAAGTGGTAATCAGCACGGTGCTCCAAGGCCACGCATTAGTAAGTCCCCTTAACAAATGTGGGAAAGCAGTACCCACAACCAAAGCCCCTACCAAAAATCCCAACGACTTCCCTAGACCTTTGGCATAATAATCTGCGGCGATTTTCATTCCAACCGGGTATATTCCAGCGAGAAAAAAACCAGTGCCAAAACGTAAAAACAATAGGCTGTTGAAGCTGTTATCTTCTAGGATGATGCCCAAATTAAACATCGCAGCAAACAGTGCGCTAAGAAAAAAGACTTTGGCCGGAGCAAATCGATCAGCAACAGTTAATAAGGCAAATATCAGGGTGCCTGCAATGAACCCAAATTGGACCGCGGAAGTGAGGTATCCCAGGGCACTTTGATCCAATTGAAAATCAACCACCAAGTTGTTCATTACTCCATTGCCTGCAAACCACAACGAGGTACAACAAAATTGAGAAACGACAATAACCGGCAGCACCCACCTGTAATTACTCATAACTGAACAGCGCAATATCACCAGGCTCTTTATTAAGCACTTTTAAGAAGTTTTCTTTGAATTACGAAACGTCTAAGATAAAAGAATATGCCTAGTAATAACACCAACAGGAGCAATTTTGGTTCTGACATGCGTGGGGTTTCTTCACCCACATCCAACGACTTATTCCCAGCTAAAATCTGGGCTTGTTTCTTTAATAACATGGCTTTTTGCGC
>JAJCYK010000310.1 GCA_029262935.1 Cytophagales bacterium
CACCCACCGTAATAGCCATAGTTTTTGCTGGTAAAGTTGGCTCTAGTATTTCCAGTGGTTTAGGTACTATGCGCATTACGGAGCAAATCGATGCCTTGGAAGTAATGGGTATAAATAGTGCCTCATATTTGGTATTACCCAAAGTAATCGCTGCCGTGATTATGTATCCCTTGCTGGTAATCTTGGCCATGTTTTTATCTATTTATGGAGGATATTTGGCTGGTACATTAACGCAAATAATCACGGAACAAGAGTACATATACGGCATCCGTGCGGATTTCAATCCGTTCACTATTAAGTTTGCCATGATTAAGTCAGTAGCATTTGCCTTCTTAATTAGTACTATTTCCGCCTACAAGGGCTACTTTACAAAAGGGGGCGCTTTAGAAGTAGGTATTGCCAGTACCAGCGCCGTTACCAACAGCTGTATTGCCATTCTTTTAGCAGATTATTTACTAGCACAACTTTTACTGTAGTGATAGAAATTGAAAACATAACCAAGTCCTTTGATGGGAAAGAAGTTTTAAAAGGGATTAGTGGCCGTTTCGAACCTGGCAAAACGAATCTTATCATTGGAGCAAGCGGCACAGGCAAAACGGTGCTGTTAAAATGCATCGTAGGACTTATTGTCCCGGACGAAGGGGAGGTGTTTTATGATGGTCGTGATTTCACGAACGCGGATCGAGATTTAAAGACAGAAATTAGGCGGGAGATAGGCATGCTTTTTCAAGGAGGTGCTTTATTCGATTCTAAAACCGTGGAAGAGAATATCATGTTTCCTTTGAATATCTTAACCAAAATGCCTTTGGACGAAAAGTTGGATCGGGTCAACTTCTGCTTACAGCGGGTAGGTTTGGAAAATGTAAACACCAAGATGCCCTCTGAAATAAGCGGGGGAATGAAGAAGCGCGTGGGCATTGCCCGAGCTTTAGTAAATAGTAGTAAATATTTGTTTTGCGACGAACCCAACTCGGGTCTGGATCCACAAACTGCCATACTAATTGATAACCTCATCCAGGAGATTACCCAGGAATATGGCATTACTACGTTAATCGTCAGTCATGATATGAATTCGGTAATGGAAATTGGAGAGTATATTATGTTTCTATACCAAGGCCATAAAATTTGGGAAGGATCAAGCGATAATATAGCTAAAGCAGAAGCTCAAGAATTGCAGGACTTTATCTTCGCCAACAAACTCATGCGTACCCTAAAAGACCATTAGGCCACCTCTAAAGGTATGGTAAAATAGAATCTACTGCCTGTACCCACCTCGCTATCTACCCCAATTTCTCCATTATGCTCGGTGATCACTTCTTTGGAAATTGCTAAGCCCAGTCCCAGTCCTTTTTCATTCTTAGCACCATTGGTTTGCAACTGTACGAAACGTTGAAACACCTTACCCAGATCTTGTTGGGGGATACCGGGCCCCTTGTCGTTCACTGCGAACTCCACGTTGTCGTCTAACCGATTGGCTTCTATGGTTATGGTTCCACCCTGTGGAGTATATCGAATGGCGTTGCTAAGGAAGTTTATCAATACCCAGGAGATCTTTTCAGTGTCGGCTAAAAAATCAGGTAATTTCGGGTCGATTATTTGTTCCAGCTTGATGTCTTTTTCACCTAGTTGGCCATCGAAGGGAGCTGCCGAGTAATTCATTAACACCTTAGGCGAAACAAGTTTTTTCTCCAGTTCGATGCTTCCAGTCTCCATTTTAGAAATATCCAGCAACTCAGATACCATTTTGATAAGGCGTTGTACTTCACTTTTCATAGAAGCTACAATTTCATCTTGCTCTGGGTTAAGCGAACCAAATCGTTTGTCCTGTAATAACATCAAGCACATATTGATAGCGGAAAGTGGCGTCTTAAACTCGTGAGAAGCCACCGCAATGAAATTCGTTTTTGCCTCGTCCGACTGTTTAAAATAGGTGACATTTTTCAAAAGCAGGATATAGCCCAATGATTTGCTGTGGTCGTCCGTATCCTGTACATCTATCACGTCCTTTTCGAAGAACTGATGATTGCCCTCTGATTGCTCTACTTTGATAAAATCTTTGGACGATATTTCCTCTTCATCATTTCCCTCTTGACCAGCAGCGCTTTGTTCCAAGCTTTCAACAAATCCCTGCATCACCGAATTAACATTAGCCAGCTCGGCAACATTTTTACCGATTAATTGATGCTCCGGCACGCCTAATATTACAGACGCTGCATCATTAGCTAATATAACGTCTTTGCTTTCATTGAGTATCACCAACCCATCGGTGATACTCTTGATAATGGTTTCGATTCGCGTCTTTTGTGCCTTAATTTTATCAAGATTGGATTCTTCAAACTCCTTTAGCTTGACAGACATTATATTAAAGGCTTTGCTCAAATTGCCTAATTCAGTGTCAGATTCAACAGCTATTTGTTGTTCATAGTCTCCTTCTGCAACCCTTTTAATCTTTTCTGTTACATCCAATATAGGTTTGACAATTAACTGTGGAAATTTATAAATAGCCAACCCTGAGATAAACAATACTAGTATCAATATTAAGAACACGTATACTTTAGCATTGAAATAAAGGTTTTGAGCCACCCGATCTTTATTGCTTACACCGCTGTGATTTAAATCAATTAGGATTTCACAAGTTTCCCTTCAGATCTCATTTTTTCGTGGCAGTACAGAAAAGTAAAGCC
>JAJCYK010000311.1 GCA_029262935.1 Cytophagales bacterium
CGAAACAACCACGCTTTAGCATTAGTTCCTTGCTGAAACGAATTTAGAAAACGAAAAGCTTTCAAATAGGTTTCTTGCACTAAGTCCTTAGCATCGTCTTCATCAAATGTCAAACGGTAGGCAAAATTATACATAGAGCCGATATGGGGCATGAATTCTTTGCCAAAGATTCGCTCCTTTTCGTGCTCGCTGTAATTCTGCTTTATTTTCTCCTCAGGCATAAATAGTAGGGATTAACTGCTTTAATAAATAGCCCGCAATAATTGTTCCTTACCCTATTTAAACTGCCTTAAAGTTAAAAAGTTGTCCCGAAAGTTTAACATTTATCTCACAAACTATTTTCGGGCTCCAGAAGAGGCTTGTTGAACGGGTAAAGCAAAATGAGCATGAATATCAACACCGAACCGAATTCTAACAATTCCCATTTTTTACCTGGTGGGATAATGGAAATTAACCCTAAGAGCAATAGATAAGCTAAACTATGACGTAATTTAGGGATTGGTATGTACCAAAAATCCAAGAATTTCTTTATTGATTTCACTTTATGATACAGCAAAGGCACTAGGATCATATATATTAAGATTGCAGTGGTTAACAGTAATCCGAACACCAGTTTGTTGATCTTGACCTCCCCTACCGTTAGGTTGTGCAAATTTAACTCTTCTTGTGCGTTGTTTTCTTTGAAATATTCACTGGTCTCCAGCTGAAAGATTCGCTGACCCCAAGAGACCTCTTCTCCAGCGACAAAAAAGAACGCTAAAATCACGATCCAGGAAATCAACCCAAACCTGACGACATGTTGTTTGCGGTAATTTTTCCAACGCCGGAATACCGTTAGACAGGAGCCAATCAAAAATAATACTGTAGCATATTCTATTACACCATCTTCTTTCAAATAATAGTTAGTGAAAAAATCAGGATTTGTAAATCCCCAATACAGGCCTAGAATCACGGAGCTAATCAGTACCGCCAACCAGATCTTCTCAAATTTAGTAATGTCTTTTAGGGTTTTGCTCACTGGTTAATTAATGATTTAAGAGTTTGTGCTATTTTTGATTTAATAACATTGGTGGCGTAACGCTGCTGTACTTTTTCGTGTCCCTGTTCACCCAACTGGCGACGCAAGTTTTTATCTTTTAATAGAACGGTTAAATTTTCTGTAAGTTTTGTTAAGTTATTTACCGGGGTAAGTACACCATCAATTTCATGGTCTATAATTTCATTCGGACCACCACATGCCGTAGATATCACGCAAATGTTTCTGGCCATCGCTTCGATTAAACAGATGTTAAATGTTTCTGCTCGGGAAGTAACACAAAATATATCAACATCTTGGTAAAAGGCATCTTTGTCGGTGACCCAGGGTCTCAGCTCCACCTGATCTTTTAAGTTCCATCGTTTAATTAAGTACTCTAAATAAACCTTTTGCAATCCGGCACCGGCAATGATCCCCTTAAAGGGTACGCCGTTTTTCTTTAGTTCATAAAACGCTTGCAACAGCAAATCCAGTCTTTTGGTACGGCGAAACACCGCCATTGTTCCGATTACAGGTACTTTCCGAAAAGGGGGAGGTTGGTAGTCCAATGGTATTTCAGTACTGTTGTTAATAACGGTGATGGGCGTTTTGCAACCGCTGTTTTCCACCCGCTGTTTAACTGCATTTGAAACAGCAAAAATGTGATTGGCCTGCTCCAAATTTTTGGTAGTAAAACTATGTATAACACTAACAATTATCTTGTTGGGGAATGTTTGTCTTAAAAAATAAACGTCCATAGGTTTATGAACAATTATGACATCCGGGACCAATCCATCGGTGGCCTTTTTGAACTGTTTCAGGGCATGTTGTTTGAACCCCAACCATCTCAAGCGCATATAGTCAATTTCAATAATATTCTCTGCAATGGGTTGGGGCATTTTTTGAAGCAACGCCTTTAAGGGCGCCCTCGTTCGAATCATAGAATGTACTTCAAATCCCGACTGCCAGCACATCAGGGAAAAATCCAAAAATGCCTGTTTGGATCCACCAAGGTTACGCCCAGAAATAAAGTTCAACACTTTCATTACTCGAAGTCTAGCTTATGGTAGTACTGCTTTTTAGGAAGCTCAATTTAGGTAAAACCTGGAACATTTGCGCCGTAAATAACAATGGCGGAAGGTAAGACCATCCGCCATTAATTTTTAGCATCAGCTGATGCTAGTAACGGTAATAATCAGGTTTGTAAGGGCCTGCGACCTCCACACCTATGTACGTAGCCTGATCCTCACTTAAGATTTCTAATTCGGCACCAACTTTGGCCAAATGCAAGTTTGCCACTTTTTCGTCCAAGTGCTTGGGCAACGTGTATACTTGGTTTTGATAGTTATCTATATTTTGCCATAATTCCATTTGTGCAAGTACTTGATTCGTAAAAGAGTTGGACATTACAAAGGAAGGATGGCCCGTGGCACAACCTAAGTTAACCAATCGTCCTTCCGCTAGTAGAATTATATCACTTCCATTTAAATTATAGAGGTCCACTTGAGGTTTTATGGTGTCCTTTTGTGCATTTTGGTTTAACCAGGCTACATCAATTTCATTATCAAAATGACCAATGTTACAAACAATAGCCTTGTCCTTCATAGCTTCGAAATGACGTCCTACAATGATATCTTTATTTCCGGTAGCGGTTACAAAAATATCCCCTTCCTTAACAGCATTATCCATACGTTTTACTTCAAATCCATCCATAGCTGCCTGCAAGGCACAAATAGGGTCAATCTCTGAAATGATCACCCGAGCACCCGCACCGCGTAATGAGGCTGCTGATCCTTTCCCAACATCACCATAACCTGCCACTACCGCTACCTTGCCGGCCATCATGACATCAGTGGCCCGGCGAATTGCATCTACGCAAGATTCTTTACAACCGTATTTATTGTCAAATTTTGATTTGGTAACAGAGTCATTAATGTTAATTGCTGGCATAGGCAGACTACCGTTCTTTTCTCTTTCGATCAAGCGATGTACACCAGTAGTAGTTTCTTCTGATATGCCATTAATCCCAGCAACCAACTCAGGATAACGATCCAATACCATATTGGTTAAGTCACCGCCGTCATCCAATATCATGTTAAGGGGCTTCCTATCCTCTCCAAAAAATAAGGTTTGCTCAATACACCAATCAAATTCTTCTTCATTCATGCCTTTCCAAGCATACACAGGAACTCCAGATGCAGCTATCGCCGATGCTGCATGGTCTTGAGTACTAAAGATATTGCACGAAGACCAAGTAACCTCTGCACCGAGTTCTACTAGTGTTTCAATCAACACTGCGGTCTGAATTGTCATGTGCAAACAGCCTGCAATGCGAGCTCCTGCTAATGGTTTAGAAGCCCCAAACTCTTCTCTAAGGGACATCAATCCGGGCATTTCAGCCTCGGCTAATTTTATTTCCTTACGGCCCCAATCAGCCAACTCAATATCTTTTACTTTGTACTTTACCTGCGTGTCAATCATTTGATTCGTATTTTTTAACAAAATTAGGTCTTTGTTTTCACTTAGCAAAGACCCCTGAGAATTATTCTAAAAAAGCTACTTCTTTGAAATCAAAAGTTACTATTCCATTGTCTTTAGCAATCTGTAGCTTTCCGTATTCATCAATACCTTGAATAGAACCCTTGAAGGGAGTTTTTGTTCTGTTATTTATGAACATATGCTCTTGACCCATCCAATGTAAGTATCGCAAATATCGCTGTCTTAGATGTTGTGAAGTCTCGGATTGTAACTCTTGATACAAGTGTTGGAATTCACTAAGTAAAACAGCCAGTACCTCGTCCAGTATAAATAACTGTCCTGTCTCCAGTCTCATACTCGTGGCAGCAGGTGTTTTAAATTTGCTTTGGTTTACATTTAAACCAATACCAATAATCGTGGATTCTAATAAATCAGCTCGCAAAGTGTTCTCAATCAATATACCCGCCAGTTTTCTACTATCTAGAAAAATGTCGTTGGGCCACTTTATCGAAACCTCAGACAAGCCCAGTTTTTCCAGACTTTGTACCAACGCCAAGCTCGTGATAACCGTGAGATCGAATTGATGCTGAATCGGAAGGAATTTAGGTTTGAGGACCAATGAAAAAGTTAAGTTCTGGAAGGGTTGGGATTCCCAGGAGTTGCCCCTTTGTCCTTTCCCTGCGGTTTGATCATTTGTAATAACCAACAGACCATCTTTCGCCTTGCCTTCTGCCATTAAGTCAGCTGCCACCTGATTCGTGGAGTGACAGGAAGGCAGAATAACCTGTTCTTGGCCTATAAATAAAGATTGGTTTGGGTCCTTATACAACTATTTTTTTGTAGCTTTGATGCAATTTAATACAAAGAATGCAATGGAAAAAGTCCCGCATGAGTTCAGAGGAGATAAGTAAGTTTGTAGTTCAGGGAATGCAGGAAAAGAAGGCTTTAGACATTGTTTTGATGGATTTAAGGTCAATTGAGCACGCCATGGCGGACTTCTTTGTGGTATGTACAGGCAACTCCGATACTCAACTTGATGCCATATGCGATTCCATTGAAGAAACTGTACATATACATACCAATATTAATCCCTGGCATCTAGAGGGCAAACAAAATAAGGAATGGATTTTGCTGGACTATATTGATGTGATTGTTCACGTCTTTAGAAACGATAAGCGTTCCTTCTATGCGATAGAGGATTTATGGGCGGATGCTCAGTCAACGAGAGTTGAAAATTAAAACCTTCTCCTTGCATTACCGTAAAAGCTAAAAATTGAGAAATGGCAAATAATTCTAATAAGAAAAATATTATAAAGCCTCCCCCAAAGAATAATTATCAGGTTTGGATCATTGCTTCGTTGGTAGCATTGATCGTGGGTATCTCGTACTTCACGAACAATACTGAAACCATTGATATAAGTCAAGATCGTTTTGAACAAATGTTATTGGACAACGATGTACAAGACATTGTGGTCATAACAAATAAGGATATTGTTGAAGTCACTTTAAAAGATGAAGCTGTAAAAAATGCTAAGTACAAACAAGAGTTGGAAAGTAAACGACCTTGGGGTGGAACTGGTGGTCCACATTTTAGTTTTAGCGTAATTTCATCAGAGCGATTTGATGAAGAGTTCAAAAAAGAAATAAAGACAAAATTATCTGCTGAGCAACAAGAAGAAATAAACTACTCTAACGACAAACGAGGAGATCCTTGGGGATTTTTCTGGACGTGGGGCTTTCTTATACTTATACTATTGGGGTTTTGGTTTCTAATGAGACGAATGACCGGTGGTGGTGGTCCCGGAGGTCAAATCTTCAATATAGGCAAATCCAAAGCCGCACTTTTTGATGCGGATAACAAAGTCAAGATCACTTTCAAGGATGTAGCTGGTTTAGAAGAAGCCAAAGAAGAGGTAAAAGAGATTGTAGATTTCTTAAAAACCCCTGGGAAGTTCACCAAACTAGGTGGTAAAATCCCTAAAGGCGCTTTACTTGTAGGCCCTCCTGGTACTGGTAAAACATTATTGGCCAAGGCCGTCGCCGGTGAAGCAGAAGTGCCATTCTTTTCATTGTCTGGTTCAGACTTTGTAGAAATGTTTGTCGGTGTAGGTGCAGCCAGAGTAAGAGACCTCTTTAAACAAGCCAAGGAGAAAGCGCCTTGTATCGTTTTCATAGATGAAATTGACGCAATAGGCCGATCACGTGGTCGTGGCCAGGTACCCGGTTCAAACGACGAACGTGAAAATACATTGAATAGTCTGTTGGTAGAAATGGATGGATTCGCCACAGACAGTGGAGTAATAATTCTAGCAGCAACTAACCGCCCTGACGTATTGGATCAGGCATTATTGAGACCCGGTCGTTTTGATCGTCAAATCAGTATTGACAAACCAGATATTATAGGTCGGGAAGCCATTTTTCTAGTCCATTTAAAACCATTGAAAATGGATGCTGAAGTGGACCCTAAAAAACTTGCCGCCCAAACACCAGGATTTGCTGGTGCAGAAATTGCCAACGTTTGTAATGAGGCAGCATTGATTGCAGCCCGCAAGGATAAAGATGCTGTAGGCATGAAGGATTTTCAAGATGCTATTGATCGAGTAATTGGTGGCTTGGAGAAAAAAAGCAAAATCATTTCTCCTGAAGAGAAATTAATTGTCGCTTACCATGAAGCGGGTCATGCGGTTGCAGGATGGTTTTTAGAGCATGCTGATCCTTTAGTAAAGGTAAGTATTGTACCCCGAGGAGCGGCCGCTTTAGGTTATGCTCAGTACTTACCAAAAGAACAGTTTCTTTACCAAACAGAGCAATTATTGGACGAAATGTGTATGACATTAGGAGGAAGAGCTGCGGAAGAGATCGTTCTGGGCAAAATCTCCACAGGAGCTCTTAGCGACTTAGAAAGAGTCACTAAATTGGCATACAGCATAGTAACCGTATATGGAATGAATGATAAGATCGGCAACGTCTCTTTTTATGATTCCAAGCAATCCGAATACAATTTTAACAAGCCCTATTCGGAGTCAACAGCGGAGACAATCGACGAGGAAGTTCGCAAAATAATTAACACTAGTTTTGAGCGGACCAGATCTTTGTTAAAAGATAAAAGGGAGCAACTCGAGATAGTGGCGAAAGAATTACTGGAGAAGGAAATCATATTTCAAAGTGATTTGGAGCGATTGATTGGTAAACGACCCTTTGAGAAGGAAACAACCTATCAAGCATTTACTAATGGCAAGGCCTCTAAAGAGAAGAAGGAAGAGCCTAAAGAAAAAGCTCCTGAAAACACCGCAGACAGCTCCCCTAGTGGAGAAGACTTAGAAACCCCTGAGGACGTACAAACGGATAAGGATTAGTAAATCCTGAAAATATTTAACTAATTTGGAGATCAGGTTTAAACCTGATCTCCAA
>JAJCYK010000312.1 GCA_029262935.1 Cytophagales bacterium
AATCTCAAGTAAAGAAAATAAGATTGAAGGAGGCAATAAGCTTGTCAGTTCAAATGGAATCTGGCGAGATAGCCCTAGATGAAGTAGTAGTTATAGGGTCTCCTGAAAATGACTTAGACCGGGTGCAACTTTCCGTCGTAGACGTGCCTTTGCAGAGTATTTCTGAGTTGCCCGCTCTTTTCGGGGAAACAGATATATTGAAAATCATTCAATTGTTGCCAGGAGTTCAAGGAGGTAATGAAGGTACCACGGGTTATTATGTGCGCGGCGGTAACGCTGATCAGAACTTGGTACAATTGGATGAGGCTGTTGTATATAACCCCAATCACTTGTTGGGCTTGTTCAGTACGTTTAATTCTAGAGTCTTAAAAAGCGCGACATTAATCAAAGGCGGCTTTCCTGCGCAATATGGGGGACGTCTATCTTCTGTACTCGATCTTACTATGAAAGAGGGTAACAATCGTGAGTTTCATATAGAAGGAGGGCTTGGGTTTATTACCACTACATTGGCAGTCGAAGGGCCTATTGCCAAGGAGAAAGCGTCATTTATTATCTCCGGCCGTAGAACTTATATTGACTTGCTGGTGGCACCGTTTTTACCTAAGGGGAATAAATCCCGATATGATTTTTATGATATCAATGCTAAAATCAACTGGAAAGTATCCAATAGGGATCGTATTTTTTTGAGTGTTTTTCAAGGACGTGATGATGCCAGACTTAAATCAGGAGATGGTATCAATTATTTGGTCAAGTTTGGTAACTCCACAGCCACGTTGAGGTGGAATCATGTTTTTGGCCAAAAATTATTTATGAATACTTCGTTAATATTTAACGAATTTGATCAAAACATCAGCGCCATTCAGGATAACTTCTTCTCTCAAACCATTACTCGACTCGAAGACGTTAATGCTAAAACAGAATTTCAATACTTCCCTAACCCAAATCACGACATTCGCTTTGGTGCTCATTATATACGACATAACTTTGTATCCGGCGGAAAATCTGAGGCAGAATCAGGTGTTAATCAAAACATTACTAGACAAGGTATACCCAGCAAAACCTTAAATGAATATGCCCTGTATCTTAATGATGACATTGAGATATCAGATAAGATTACTACTAGTGTTGGAGTTAGGGTTCCTGGTTTTTCAGCCCCAGAGGCTGATTACATTAGAGTTGAACCTAGAATTGCAGTGAAAGTAAGAACTGGATCCAAATCCTCGGTTAAAGGTGCTTTTACTCTGATGAATCAGTTTTTACATCAAATTCCTAGCACTACGGCCTCTGTGCCCACAGATATTTGGATTCCGTCTACGAACCGAACCAAACCTCAACAATCTACACAGTATGCCTTGGGATATTTTAAGACCTTGCATGAGAATGATTACGAATTCAGCCTAGAAGGGTACTATAAGGACATGAAAAATCAAGTATTGTTCCCAGAAGGCAATCAATTAGTGGAAGACTTTGCCGTAGATACTTCCTTGGTTTATGGTAAAGGGTGGAGTTACGGAGCCGAATTCTTTTTGAGAAAGAAAACGGGTCGTCTTACTGGATGGGTGGCCTACACGTTGTCCTGGACTTGGCAGCAATTCGATGCACTTAACTTTGGTGAAAAGTTTCCATTCAGATACGACAGGCGCCATGCTTTAAATGTGGTGGGCACCTATGAATTGAATGATCGCTGGAAATTATCAGGAACCTTCGTATACAATACAGGCATTGCCTATACGCTACCAGAAGGTCGGTTTCCTGCTGTTTTGGGGCCATCGCTGTTTGAAGGCAATTATTATGTTTATCAAAATCGCAACAATCAACGTTTGGGGGCTTATCACAGATTTGATTTCTCAGCGGTTAGAGAAAAGAAAGGCTCACTTTGGGGCAAACCGTTTATATCTCAGTGGGTATTTGGTTTGTACAATGTTTATAGTCGTCAAAATCCTTATTTCGTTTATTTGAGGGTTGACCCCGCCACTGATCAACCAAAGGCAGTACGGGTCACGTTACTACCTATCATTCCAAGTATTTCCTACAATTTTAAATTTTAACTATGAGGATTCGGTTGACAATTATTTTGGTGATTATAAGCTTAACTTCTTGTGAAAAAGTCATAGACTTAAAAACAAGTAGTAGTTTTCAAGGCACCGTATTTATTGAGGGCTTGCTTGTGGTCGATCAGTTACCTAAAATCTACTTAAGTGAAGCTTTGCCATTCAAAGAAGCTCAGGTAACCCCTCAACAAGTTTTTGCTCGTAACGCTACTATAACATTAACGAACATCTTTGGTAGTGAAACCTTACAACCTGATTCCATTTTTGATCAATTCAGATGTCGATGGGAACCATTTTACCGGGGTGATTTACCGGTGGTATTTGGCCAAACGTATCACATGGAAGTCAATTTTGAAGGGCAGATATTTACTTCGTCTACTACCATAGATCAAAGCACTCCTAGTATTGAAAGTATTACCTATACCGGAGAATTTTTTGATATTTATGGCGGCCATGACGGGGTAAAGATACAACTACAAGATCCTGAGGGCTCACCCAATAATTACAGATTTCAAATGAACCGAAGAATTGACAACACGGTGTCACATGCCCATGAATTGGATGTGGTACAAAGTGATTGTACATCAGGCGAGCTGTTTTGGGTTTCAGATATTGGCCGTACCATTTTCAATGATAAAGGTACGGACGGGCTGCTATTGGAGTTATTGGTAGAGGTTTCCTTCGAATATAGTGCTGGAGATTCTACATGGGTGACCATACAATCCTTAGACGCCAAAGCTGCTCGGTTTTACAAAGAGCTGGACGATCAACTAATAAGTATTTTAAACCCTTTTGTAGAACCAGTTTTTCTTAAGAGTCAAATCGATGGAGGCGCGGTAGGTTTCTTTGGTTCGGCAGTTCTGACGGATTCTATTTTGTTCATATATCCTCAGGACAATCCGTGATGAGACCACCGCGATTCGAGTAGTGAGAGAAATCCGTTCTTGGCAGTTCCTGGCTGAGGCGGATTTCAATTATTCAACTCGTTCACATCACCATACTGCTGTTGTAATACAAGTAGGGTTGTTTTTAAGCTGGCCACTAATTTTGGATCAGCGGTATCATAAATGTTCTGCATCTCTTGGGGATCTTTTTCCAGATCATACAGCTCCCAATGATCAATATCATTATAGTAGTGCATTAATTTGTAGCGATCTGTGCGTACGCCATAGTGACGTTTTACCTTATGCCAGCCATGTGGATATTCATAGTAATGATAATATACACCTTCCCTAAACATTCCTTTTTGATTACCTGACATCAAGGGAACCATAGATTTTCCTTGCCAAGGTTCGTCAGTGGATATATTGAGCAAATCCATTAGGGTAGGAGCGAAGTCCAGGTTCATTACCAGATCATGGTTCACTGTACCTGCCTTTATTAACGGAGGGTAGCGCATAACTAAAGGCATGCCGAAGCTTTCCTCGTACATGAACCTTTTATCATACCATCCATGCTCTCCTAGATAAAATCCTTGGTCTGAGGTATATACAATTAGCGTATTGTCCATTAAGTTATTCTCTTC
>JAJCYK010000313.1 GCA_029262935.1 Cytophagales bacterium
TAAAACGTTACTCCTCGTTTACTCCCAAATTGGCAAGTACTAACTTGGAGATATCATCTTCTTCTGTAGCAAATAACAATACAGGAGCTCCTCCACTGGCATTACTGAAAATATGAGTGTATCCATTTTCTTTAGCAACAACATCAATGGAATTTTGGATCTTTTCATAAGCAGGCTGTAGTAACTCCACTTGCTTTTGTTGTAACGATTTTTCGGCCTCTTGCTGAAACTTTTGAATAGAAGACTGTAAGCTTTGTAGCTCCGTTTGTTTATCGCTTAGAATAACTGGATCTACATTGCCGCCTTCAGTATCGGCCACAAAAACTTTGTATTTGTCCTCAAAATCCTTCATTTTAATTTGAAGTTGAGCTCCCAGCTGTTCTTCATGAGTCTTCAATTCGGATTCGATTTGTTTTACCTCAGGAAGTTTGCTTAAAATATAGTCTACGTTTGTATAACCAATTTTTAATTCGCTAGACTGAGACTGAGCAGAAAGTACTGCCAGTAAGCACACGCCTAAGGTTAAAAATAGTCTGTTTAATTTCATCTTAGTATAACTTTAATGTTTGTATCGAATTTTATGGTTGCTCCGTAGATACACCCAGTTTAGCAAGTATTAGGTTGCTGATATCATTTTCTTCAGAAGCAAAAAGAAGTGCTCCATTTGAAAAGACATGGCTAAACCCATTCTCCTTTGCAACCACTTTAATGGTGCTGTCTATTTTCTCATACACAGGAGATAACAGTTGAACTTGCTTGTTTTTGATTGATTGATCAGCCTCTGACGCAAATTTTTGAAGATTTGCCTGCATGGTTTGTAATTCCCTTTGGGCATCATTCCTCACTACTTCGGTCATAGTTTCAGCTGTTTTCTGAAAATATTCCGCTTTGCGTTGAAACTCCTCTTGTTTGGATTTTAATTGAGCAGATAGTTGTTCCTGATGGGTTTTAAGCTCCGACTCAATTTGCTTTGATTCGGGCAATTTGCTTAAAATGTAATCAGCATTGGTATAGCCAATTTTCAATCCTTGCGCCTGCATAGAGATTGCCCCTAATGTAAGTACAATGGTTAAAAGTAAGGTATAAGCTTTCATTCTATATATAATTTTAACGTCGATTTATTCCACTACATCGTTTTTGTCGCCTAGTCCCAATTCCTCTAATACAAAATCCGTATAGTCATGTACTGGATTAGAGTAAATTATGGCGTAATCTCCAGATTTATCAAAGACTAATTCTAGTCTCTTTGCTTTGGAAATTTTCTCCACGGCATCAAACAATTTATCTTGTACTGGTTTCAATAGTTCCTTTTTCTTTAAAAAGTACAACCCTTCATATCCAAACACTTGGCGATGGTATAACTTACTGGCTTCCTCCTTCTCTTCTATAGTTGTTAAACGTTCTGTTTTCATTTCGTCAGTAAGTAGTACTTCTTCTGCTTGATACGCGTCATACATCGTTTGTATTTCTTGTCTCATGGCTCCAATTTGCTCTTGCCACGTTTGAGACACTTTATCCAATTCCGTTTGTACTTCTGCGTATTCAGGCATTTTCTCAAGAATATAGGCTGCATCAATGTATCCCCATTTTTGCGCCTGTAATCCCTGAGATATTAATAGGGTAACAAGTATTATACCAATTTTTTTCATTTATCTGATCGGTTGTCCAATTGAGAAATGGAATTGTGGTCCACTACGCTCCAATTGACCAGGTACTACATCAAATCCGTATGCCCAGTCAATACCTATTAAACCAAAGGCGGGCATAAAGATTCTAGCTCCCACCCCCACAGATTTAAAAAGCTTAAAAGGATCGTATTCATCATAAGTATAAAAATTGTTCCCGGCCTCAGCAAATCCTAATACATAGATCGTAGCACTGGGGTTCAAAGAAACAGGATATCGCAATTCCATAACATATTTGGTAAAAGCTACACCACCGTCAACTTCATCTGAGTTAAGTCCTCGACCATCAATGTCGAAGCGAGGAGGTGTTAGTGCCTGGTTTTCGTAACCTCTTAATCCAATCTGATCCGTACCAATAATCCCGAAGCTTTGGTTTCCAAGTCCGTCCCCACCTAGAAAGAATCGTTCGAAGGGCGCAATCCCTGTTTTATCAGTATAAGAGCCTAAGAAGCCCAGGTGAGCTCTGGCGTTTATTACCAATTCCCCAACAACTCTTGTAAAGAACGATGCGTCAAACATGATCTTGTGATACTCAACCCATTTAAATTTCTCCGCGTTGTCTGCGTTATCGTAATCTATATCGCGCCAAATGGAGTATGGTGGAGTAAGTGCTACACTTAGGGATAGTGAGGACCCCTCCCTTGGAAACATAGGATTGTCAATGCTGTTTCTAGCAACAGTAGTATTAAAGACAACACTGTTGGCATCACCTGTACTAAACCCTAATCTACTAATTGGGAAATCCTCTAGCTGATAGTTTTGGAAAGTGATCGAATTGGAAACGGTGAAAAAGTCATCAGGCCACCGCACACGTCTTCCTAATCCTATGGTGGCACTACTCAGTTTCAGCTTGCCGAAGGTCTCGTTTGTAAAGAAATTAACATTACGTTGGACGGCTTGGCTGAGGCTTATAGACAAACTGTTAGGCTTTTTACCACCCAACCACGGTTCAGAAAATGTCAAACTATAGTTTTGAAACTGTTTCCCATTGGCCTGAATTCGCAAAGCCAATCTTTGCCCATCTCCCACAGGCAGCGGTCGCCAGTTTTCAATATGAGGAATATTTCTGATGGAAAAGTTATTAAATACGAGCCCTACGGTACCCACAAATCCAAAATTGCCTCCCCAGCCACCGGACAACTCGATTTGATCACTGGGCTTTTCTACCAGCGTATATTCGATATCCACAGTACCCTCTGCAGGGTTAGGTATAGGATTCAAGCCGATTTGCTCAGGATCAAAATAGCCCATTTGAGACAATTCGCGTTGCGTTCTTATTAGCAACGACCTGTTAAATTTTTGTCCGGGTAATGTTCGTATTTCACGTCTGATCACATGATCGCTGGTACGATCATTTCCTTTTATTATAATTTTACTAACTGTGGCTTGTGTTCCTTCAAAAACCCGCATCTCCACGTCAATGGAATCACCCTCAATTCTTACTTCGACGGGGTTCACGCTAAAAAACAGATATCCATCATCCATATAAAGACTACTGATATCTGGACCGTTGGGATTGAAATTGAGTCTTTGGTTGATCTTTTCCAAGTCATAAGCGTCACCCTTTTGAACGCCTAAGACAGTGGTTAATGTTTTATCTTCGTAAACATAATTACCTACCCATTCAATATTTCTGAAATAGTATTTTTTACCTTCAGCTACTTCCAGCTGAACGTCTACGTTGTTATCATCGAATCGATATACAGTATCTTTAACCACCTTTGCATCCCTATAACCCTTGGTATTATAGAAATCAACCAGGCTTTCTTTGTCAGTCTCATATTCTGATCTAACAAACTTAGAGCTGTTAAAGAAATTGAGTTTTATATGATCATTTATATACTCTTTAACCTGTTTACCACTTACCTCTTCTGAGGAGTCCACCAATTGCTTTATGGTTCTTGGGTTGGCTTTAAATAATCTACTGGCAAAATCCTTAAATATGCTGATTCGGATATGCTCGTTAGTGGACTTCATTTTCTTCTTCAGCTTGCCATCAGCGAAGTTTTCATTACCGTCCAAATAAATCTTGTTAATATGAACCTTACTGTTTCGGTTCACATCCACCATGAAGTTTACGCTATTCCTCAGTATGGTATCTGAAGATTGACTTACATTAACTGCAGTGTTTAGAAATCCTTTCGCCACAAAATGGTTTTTAATACCCAATTCAGTATTCTTTACCATGGCATCGGTTACTACTTTCCCCCTAATCGCATCAGTTATTTCGGAAACCTCCCCTTGTTGCGTTTTATTGATTCCCTTGAACTTTACATCGCGTAACCTGGGGCGTTCTCTAACCTCCACGTTAAGAAAGGCTTTCCCTGCTTCAACTTTGGTCAGGTAGATTTTCACATCTTCAATAATGCCTTGACCATACAGTTTTTTAACAGCCTGGGTAATATCGTCTCCAGGTATCTTAATTCGGTCTCCAAGCTTCAATCCTGTTAAAGAAATTAAAGCATTCTTATCTAAAAACTCGGCACCTGTTATGGTGATTTCCCCTATTTCGTATTCTTGGGGGCTTGCATAATTTATTTCGGATGTTTTCTTACTTCCTCCAACACCCACTCCCACTTGTGCCTGGACCACTGATCCAGTCATTACACAGAGGCAAATTACGATTATCCACTTCATCAATTTCTCAAGTATTAACCTGTTCACTTATTTTACCAAATCGACGTTCCCTTGATTGATAAGCTAAGATGGCTTGATACAAATGTTCCTTACGGAAATCTGGCCACAAGACATCAGTCATAAACAACTCTGTATAGGCTATTTGCCA
>JAJCYK010000314.1 GCA_029262935.1 Cytophagales bacterium
AAACCCACCTGACTTTTGGGACCAATTCACCGATTTCCTCAACCCATGTAAATCCTCTTATCAAAGACGAGAAATGCAAATTATCCAGTAACAATGAATTGTACTATATGATAATATTGTAAATTTGGATAATTTGTAGATAACAAAATAACAAAATGTCACCTAATACCTTACAAGGCGCTGGTTCAGGGGTAAAATCCTCCAGAACAGACCTTTTTGAATCTCCTGATTTTTACAGAATAGACGATTTGCTAACTGAAGAGCATAAATTGATCCGTAGTGCCATGCGGGATTTTGTCAAGCAAGAAATTACACCTTACATCGAAGATTGGTGTCAAAGAGCTTATTTTCCCACGGACATCGTTAAAAAATTTGGTGAAATGGGCGCCTTTGGACCCACAATACCACAAAACTACGGTGGCGGTGGTTTGGACTATATTTCTTATGGTTTGATCATGCAGGAAATTGAACGTGGTGATTCCGGCATGCGTAGTACCGCCTCGGTACAGGGTTCATTGGTCATGTACCCTATCAATCAGTTTGGCAGTGAAGAGCAAAAACAAAAGTTCTTGCCTAAACTAGCAAGTGGTGAATATTTAGGTTGCTTCGGGTTAACTGAACCAGATCATGGCTCAAATCCTAGCGGTATGGTAACGAATTTCAAGGAAATGGATGATCACTATCTCCTGAATGGCGCAAAGATGTGGATTTCCAACGCTCCCGAGGCTGATGTCGCGGTGGTCTGGGCAAAGAATGAAGAAGGTCGGATTCACGGCCTGATAGTGGAAAGAGGTATGGAAGGATTTACGACCCCAGAAACACATGGCAAGTGGTCACTGCGCGCCAGTTGTACTGGAGAGTTGGTTTTTGACCACGTAAAAGTACCTAAAGAAAACCTATTGCCTGGGAAAAGTGGCTTAGGAGCCCCTTTAATGTGCTTGGACTCGGCTCGATATGGTATCGCTTGGGGAGCTATCGGCGCAGCCATGGATTGTTACTATAGCGCACGCCAATATGCCATGGAACGCATTCAATTTGATCGCCCTATTGCATCGTTTCAACTTATCCAGAAGAAACTAGCGGAAATGTATACTGAAATTACGAAAGCTCAACTATTGAATTTGCGTTTAGGTCAAATGATGAATGAGCACAAAGCTTCTACGGCCCAGATATCTCTGGCAAAACGCAACAATGTGGCCACCGCTTTGGACATAGCGCGAGAAGCACGACAAATTCATGGTGGCATGGGTATAACCGGAGAGTATCCTATTATGCGACACATGATGAATCTTGAGTCGGTGATCACCTATGAAGGTACTCATGACATTCATCTGTTGATACTGGGCAATGAAATAACGGGAATACCTGCTTTTAATTAGTCCCTAGGACCTCTTAACAGTCCTTTCAGTGTCAAAACTGACACGGGCTGATTCGGGTCATTTGTAAAAAGTGTAATGGCTTTCTGTTGTTTCCCCACGCGCTGATGGGTGAGAAACATTGCCCTTAACTCCGTTGTTCCTCCGGGTTTTATCGAAGTACTGGCCAATTGCACCCTCATACAATTGCAGCTTGAAAAGGCCTTCTTAATTTCCAAGGTAGATTTACCAATGTTTTGGATGATATACTTCACGTTTACCGTGTCGTCCTGTTGCTTTATTCCAAAGTCTTGGATGGTTTTAGGAATGTTTATGGTGGCCTGGTTACCCCCTGTCTTCATAGGCAAGTCCATTAACGTAGAGGTAATAATCAAATCTTTACGTTGATCAGCAATTTCATATGTAAAGATGGCAGCATCTTCTCTAAAATAACCCAAATCATTTTTGGCGGCTACGTCGTAATGTACCCATAGCTTACCCGTGGTTTTAGGCTTAAGTGTATAGGGTTCAAAGGTTATCGTAAGATGGTTTGGTCCTTCCATCACATCTGAAAACACCAAAATATCGTTCCCACTGTTGTATACCTCAAAACTTTTGGAAAACAGTTTTCTCTTAGGTATGTTCCCCAGATTGAGGTATTTGCTTTTTAGGCGCAATTTACCAACCGCAAAAGGAAACTCTTGTTCAATGGAGGCCGGCGTGGAAATTACAAAACCTCTTATATTTAGTGAACTGGTGGTGGTGGTGTTTTTGTAATGGACCACCATGGTTTTGTCAAAGACTCCAGGTCGATTGTGAGGATTAAAAGTAACTTCTACGTAGCCCTTAGCATTTGGCTCAATTATTCCGGCACTCCAATGGGTAACGGTACACCCACAAGATGTTTTTACAGAATCAATTTGTAGGCCGTCACTACCACTATTGAGAAAATCGAAACGATGGGTAATGGTACCATACTTTTCCAAAACATCACCAAAGTCTTTTACATTACCTTCAAAACTTGCTTTTAAGGGGCTTTGAGCAAATGCCGGGGCCAGGCTAAGGATAAAAAATAAAAAAATCGTCACACGTTTCATGTCTACAAATATCCGTAATTATCCTTAGATAAAGGTCCGATTTTCACATAATGACTTCCGATGTAATTTTTGTATAAAATTCGCCCTCCTTGATGTAACGATGGAATAATGAATCTTTATTATGGGAGCCCTGAAAAAAATTGTTTCTTTGTAGTCATCCAAATACATACCAATACATGGCTCGAATTCTTACAGGAATACAAAGCTCAGGGAGGCCCCATTTAGGAAACTTACTGGGCGCTATATTACCGGCAATTGAACTGTCCAAAAACCCAGAAAACGAGTCCTTTTTTTTTATAGCAGACCTACACTCTCTTATAACCATAAAAGACGCTAAACTTCGCGAGGAACACACCAATGCCACTGCAGCAGCATGGATCGCTTGTGGATTTGACACTGACAAGCATTTACTATACCGTCAATCCAGGGTACCCCAAGTGTGTGAGTTGACTTGGTACCTAAATTGCCTAACTCCTTTTCCTATGTTGGCAAACGCGCATTCCTTCAAAGACAAGTCCGACAAGCTTTCTGATGTAAACGCCGGATTGTTCACTTATCCCGTGTTGATGACTGCAGATATCATTCTGTATGACACCAACATTGTTCCCGTTGGCAAGGATCAAAAGCAACACTTGGAAATGGCTAGAGATATTGCAGGATCATTTAACCGCCAATTTGGAGAAACATTCGTCTTGCCAGAAGCGCAAATCGATGAAAACGTAATGACAGTGCCGGGTACAGATGGTCAAAAAATGAGCAAATCCTATGGCAATATCATTGATGTTTTCCTTGACGAAAAACCGTTGAGAAAAGTGGTTATGTCCATTGTTACGGATAGTCTACCTTTGGAAAGCCCTAAAAACCCTGATACGTGCAATGTGTTCAGTATTTATAAACTATTGTCTCATCCTGAACAGGAGGCAAAAATGAGACAGAATTACTTAGGAGGCAACTATGGGTATGGACACGCCAAGCAGGAGTTGTTTGAATTGATTCTGGATAGGTTCTCGGAGGAGCGACAGCTTTTTAATAACTTAATGGCAAATACCGAGGAAATAAATAAGCGTCTCGAATCTGGAGAAAAGAAAGCCTCATTAATTGCTGAAACCGTACTACAGCGGGTTCGTAAAAGTTTGGGCTACCGCTAATCCTTCTTCGCAGGAGTTTCAGGCCAAACCTGGAACCGTTGATCTGGCACTACTTGCAGAATTAACCGAGGTGGGTTTGGAACCATCACAATTCTACTAGCGTGATTGGGGTATTCATCTAATATCACCGGCACACCTTCATTCATAGCTACATCGTATCCTTCTGAACCGTTTTTTTGGGGACCAATAGCAATGTATTTTTTTGCTAAATAAGCAATTGGCAACAAGACGTCAGTATCCGGACACAATTTATCATGAACATCTTGTAATACCTCTTCCAGAGGATCTCCATAACTTTCTACGAAATCATCCTCCAGGTCATGTAGTTCCTCCTCTACATCGTCGTATTTCAGATCTTCATAATCAAGAGATTGCAACTCATTGCGCTTTTCTACAATCTTCAACAGGTCTATATCCAATACACTTATATCCATATTTCTTTACTTCAATACTTTTTTAAATAATACTTTCGCAAATAGTAAGAATTTTTCTAAAACAACAATAACATACGGTAGATTTTATAGCAAACTTAAGCAGGGGCGAGCTCTTTTTCGATTTGATATTAGGTCATTGGTCTTGCACGTAATAAGTCCCCATATCCATAGCACTGTATAGACCAGTGGCATCCAGTTCATTTTATTAATTATTTCACAAAATAAGGCATCGATTGGTTGCTAAGGCGGATTATAAGTCTTTATTTAATGGGATGGTATGAGACCTGACAACCCGGTAATTCTGTATCTTTTATGAATTTAATCTTGGAATAAAATGGAGCAAACAGTACAACAGAGAATGGCCTTGTGGTTAGCAAGCAGTAGTATTGATGAAGAAACCAAAGATAGTATTAGATCTTTAAGTGAAAGTGAAGAAGCCATTACCGATGCGTTTTACAAAGATTTAGAATTTGGCACCGGAGGTTTACGAGGGATTATGGGTGCTGGCTCCAACCGAATTAACAAATACACTATTGGAAAAGCCACCCAAGGATTGTCCAATTACCTTAAGAAGTGCTATCCACAGGAAGAAATCAGTGTGGCTATTGCCCATGATAGTCGCAACAACAGTGCAACCTTTGCCAAGGTAACTGCGGGAGTGTTTGCCGCCAACGGAATAAAAGTTTACCTGTTTGATGAATTAAGACCCACCCCGGAGCTCAGTTTTGCTATTAGAGAACTAAATTGCCAAGGTGGTATAGTTATTACTGCTTCGCATAATCCCAAGGAATATAATGGATACAAGGCTTATTGGAATGATGGTGCACAACTGATTCCGCCACATGATAAAAATGTAATAGATGAGGTCAATCTCATAGCCGATTTTGGTGACATTAACTTTTCAGGGAATGAACATTTAATCGTACCCATTGGTAAGCAAATTGATGAAAAATACTTATCCGTGGTGGAGCAGCTTATCGTAAATAGCGACGTTATTCATAGGCAAAAAGATCTAAAGATCGTTTTTAGTTCTATTCATGGTACTGGTATCACTATGGTTCCTCAAATCTTAGCACGGATTGGATTTACAAATGTTTCAGTGGTCGAGGCACAGGCAGAGCCAAACGGTAACTTCCCCACAGTAGTTTATCCCAACCCCGAAGAAAAAGAGGCTATGAGCTTAGCTATGGCTCAGGCGGAGTCCCTAGATGCTGATTTAGTTATGGCTACAGATCCAGACACCGATAGAGTGGGCATGGGGGTCAAAAATCATAAAGGGGAATTTCAACTCCTCAACGGAAATCAAACCGGTGTATTGATCTTGCATTATTTATTGGATCAATGGAAAGCCAGCGGAAAGCTCACAGATAGAAATTACATTGTGAAAACTATTGTAACCACAGAGCTAATCGATACTATCGCTGCTAGCTATGGAGTGGATTGCTTCAATACACTTACCGGATTCAAATGGATCGCGGATATCATCCGTAAATTGGAAGGTAGCCGTGAATTTATTGCTGGCGGTGAAGAAAGTTACGGCTATATGATCGGAGAAAGTGTAAGAGACAAAGACGCTGTAGCTTCCTGCGCCATTATCGCAGAATTGGTGGCTTTTAGTAAAGATCAGCAAAAAAGCCTGTTTGATAACTTAATTGCCATCTATCAAAAATACGGCTATTATCGAGAAGCTTTGATTTCCATTACAAAACCAGGCAAATCCGGTGCCGAGGAAATTCAAGATATCATGAAACGACTACGAGCCGCTCCCCCGGCCAGCTTTGCAGGAGCGAACGTTACTGAGTCAATAGACTATCAAAGTAGTGAGAAAAAGGAGCTTAGTACTGGAAATATTACGCCCATTAATCTGCCGAAATCGAATGTGCTCCAATTCGTAACGGCCGACGGCAGTAAAATTAGCGCACGCCCTTCCGGTACGGAACCAAAAATCAAATTTTACAAAAGTGTAAAAGGCACGCAGGCATCGGCTGAAGATTTTGATGTGGCCACCGAGAGACTAGAAAACCAATTAGCGGAGATCAAAAGCAACTTGCAAGAATTTACAAGTTAAAATAGGTTAAGAATTGTACATTTTCCCGATAATAGTTTAGAAACAATAAATTTCTTACATCCCAATCCCTTCTTTTAAATTGATCGGTATAAGAGCATTTGAATTAGTAAATTAGTCTACTTCAACAGCTATTTTTTTGATGTTCACGCAAGAACCATCAAGTTCAAACTATTCTTCAGAAATTCAACGGCTTAGGCGTGAAAACAAGCGGCTAGCTGCCACGAATTCTGAACTTAGTTCAGAGAACAAATTACTGCAAAAGTTAGTAGAATCAGTAAAGGTTGGGATGTTTGTGAAAGATGCCAATAATGTATTCACCTATGTGAATCAACTATTCTGCCAGCACTTGAACATTTCTAAGGATCAATTACTTTTTAAAGAACGGCCACGGATTACCAAGTCTTTAAGAAAATATATCAACGACGATAAGAAAGTACTTAAATCACAGAGTGTAATTTTTAATCTGATAGAAAGCCATGATGAACATGGCAAAGCGCAATGGATTGAGACGGTAAAGTTTCCTATACTACACGGGGCCCAACAAGTAAGTGGTGTTTACGGGTTTACCTATGACGTTACAGATACGGTCAATGCACAATCGAGTCTACAACGAACCCGTACTGATTTGAAAAAAGCACAGCTTGTAAATGAAGCCCTCCGACAGTTTTCTTACGCAGCTTCTCATGACCTACAGGAACCCCTGCGATCCGTTCAAGGCTTTCTTGGGATTATCAAAATGGAATATGGCAAAAAGTTAGATAGCCAGGCAGAGGCCTATCTGAATAAAGCAGATGGCAGCCTTAGGAGAATGCAACAATTAATTAAGGACATATTAGATTACGCGGTAATAAATGGAGCCAAATATGAGTTAGTTAACGTGGATTTAAATGAGGTTGTCAATGATGTAGTCATGAATCTTGACCAAGCGATTAAAGACCATAGCGCCTCTTTGATAGTAGATCAGTTACCCAAAATTGCCGGCAGCAAAAGTTTGTTAGTGCACTATTTTCAAAATATGATATCCAACGCTCTCAAATATCGCTCGCATCGGGACCCGCCGGAAATCAGAATATTCAGCCTGGTAAAACCCCAACATTACGTTATCGGAGTTTCAGATAATGGCATAGGCATTGATCCGGCCTATTTCAAAGAAATTTTTAAGCCATTTAAGCGTTTGCATCGCCAAGGAGAAATTGCCGGTTCCGGAATCGGTTTGGCCACGAGTAAGAAAATCGCAGAAATTCACAAAGGCAAACTTTGGGTGGAATCCAATCCTGGCGAAGGAGCAACATTTTTTATGGAAGTACCGAAAAACTGAACTTCAGCTACCTGCAATTAAGGTATTTTCTTAGATTTAGGCCTGGCTTTGCTAAGCCTTGATGTTATGCATATAGAAAACCGCTATTTATTAAAAGATTACAACACTTTTGGTTTGGATATCCAAACCGATCAACTGATCCGGGTGCGATCAGCGGAGGACCTTGATCAAATAATAAGCAAGGATTTCTTAAAAGAAAAACCCTATTTGGTGCTAGGAGGAGGCAGTAATTTGCTATTTACTGATAACTTCCCAGGACTTGTGTTAAAAAATGAAATCTTGGGCCGAGATATTACCAAAGAAGATCAGGATTTTGTTTGGGTAAAGCTTGGAGCTGGAGAGAATTGGCATCAGGTGGTGCTCTGGGCCATAGAAAATGACTGGGGTGGAATTGAGAACCTCAGCCTGATACCAGGTACTGTAGGTGCTGCACCCATGCAAAATATTGGAGCTTACGGAGTTGAGCTTGCTCAGGTTTTTCAAAGCTTGGAAGCGATAGAATTGGAAGAAGGAAACTTGCAAGTCTTCAATGGGGACCAGTGTGATTTTGGCTATCGATACAGCATTTTTAAAGGAGAGTTGAAAAATAAATACCTGATTACCAGTGTGACCCTTAAGCTCAGCAAAAAGCCAGAGTTTAATACTAGTTATGGAGCCATCCATAATACGCTACAAGAACAAGGCATCACGGAATTAAGTCTAAAAGCCATTAGTAAAGCAGTAATTGCCATTAGGGAAAGCAAACTTCCTGATCCGCGAAAGATAGGCAATGCCGGTAGTTTCTTTAAAAACCCCAGTATTACTAAAGATCATTTTAATACTATAAGAAACGAACATCCCACCGTGCCGGGTTATAACTTACCCAACAATTATGTCAAAGTGCCTGCTGGATGGTTAATAGAACAATGTGGATGGAAAGGTAAGCGTCGTGGTAATATTGGTGTTCATAAAAACCAAGCGTTGGTACTAGTAAACTACGGTAATGGGCACGGCAAGGACATACACAAACTGGCGTTGGATATTCAAGCTTCAGTGGAACAGTCTTTTAATATTCTGTTAACTCCCGAGGTGAATATCGTTCCTGCTTAAATCATAGGAGTTACATTATCCAGGGCACCTAGATATTGTTCGGTGGCGGTACCGAATCGTTTTAAGAATTCCAACCCTTCGTCCTCGGGTAAGCCTTTAAATTCGCCATAAGATTTTAAGTAAACCACTTTCAAGATACCCATTGAATAAATAATACGGGCGCAACTAAGACAGGGTGATAGTGTGACATACAAGGTTGAGCCTTCCACACTAGTTTTATTTTTCACCGCGTATAATATGGCATTTTGCTCGGCGTGTATTGCTAAACTACAACTTCCCTTAGAGCTTCTAGGGCAACCTTCCTGAGGCCATTCCACATCGCAATTATGAGTGCCTGCGGGAGGACCATTGTAACCAATAGAAATTATCCGCGTATCTTTTGTAAGAACAGCTCCTACGTGTCGTTTAATACAGTGAGATCTCTTAGCCAGATTTACTGCTAATTCCATAAAAATATCATCAAAAGCAGGTCGTTCTAGGGACATATGTAAATAATTTAAGGCAATTATCAGTTTGGTAAAATTATTGTATATTCATCAATTATACGCACAGCAAGTCCAAATTAACAGTAATGAGAAGAATAATTAAACCTTTTTTAGTCCTATTGCTAGTGGTGTGCTGGCAATTTACGGATAGTTATGGACAAGAGGCTTTAAAGCCTCGTCCTAGCCCATTAGAAATGGTCACTATGAAGTATGAGGATGTTTATATGAAAGTCACTTATGGAAGGCCTCACAAACGGGGCCGTGAAATATTTGGTGACCTGGAACCCTATGGCAAAGTTTGGCGCACAGGGGCAAACGAAGCCACTGAAGTGACGATAACCCATTCCGTCCAATTCGCCGGTCATACGCTTAAAGCAGGAACTTATACTTTATTTACCATACCCCATCAGGACCGGTGGACTATCATTTTAAATAGTGAATTAGGTCAATGGGGCGCTTATAATTACAACGAAAAATTTGATGTACTTCGTTTTGATGTTCCTGTAACTAGTATTGATACCGTCTATGAACCGTTTACTATCGGATTTGAACAAAAGGCTCAAAGTGCTGAATTAGTAATGATGTGGGATCAAACCAAGATAGTTATACCCATAAAATTTATGTAAAAAAAGGGTCGGAGTTAGTACCCCGACCCTCCCATTTTGGGGTTAATAATTCTTTAGTAACCTGGATTCTGATTTAGACTTGAATTAGCATCAATCTCTCTTTGAGGGATTGGGAATATCAATTCATTGGCATTCCACGCCAAACTACCTACGGACCCTTCGGTGCGTTTAATGTCTATCAATCGGAAGCCTTCAAAAGCCAATTCCAAACTACGTTCGTTCAGAACATCCGCTACAGTAACGGCTGCTAAAGCAGGTAGGTTAACTCGAGCTCGAATAGTATTGATATCATTCAATGGTGTGTCCCCAATAGAAGTTCCTTCTCTTAGGTTAGCCTCTGCTCTGGTCAAATACATTTCTGCTAATCTGATGTTGGTAACGTTGGCGTCAATACCATTTACGTACTTCCCTGTTCTACGCGATCCTGCGTTGTCAAAATAGAATTGATTCAATCGATCGTCTCCAGCTTCGTATAGCGTCAAGTGCAAATCGGTTATATCAATATCACCCCGACCTCCATTTTCAGCAGGAGCATAAAATCGATTAAGTCCATTGGTACCATCTGATGAAGTTACTTGCATGGCAAAGATATCTTCAGAGGAATTGGTCCCATTGTTAAATGCCGCGATAAATGTAGGCGCCAAGATAAAGTCATTAGAACTTATTACCGCATTAGCTGCGTTAGCTGCATCTGCATAGCGACGTTGTTGCATGTATACTCTAGATAACAAAGCGTTTGCCGCATGACTTGTAGCAAAGAATCCGTTTGAACTAGGTATCATGACAGCAGCATCTTCCAAATCCGCTAAGATTTGAGTATAGACAGCTCCTACAGAAGCTCTAGATACTTGGCTAGCTTCATCAATGACTCGAGTTGGCTCTAGAACTAAGGGCACACCCGCATTTGAATTAGGGTCTCCGTCACCAAAATCTTTTCCAAAGAAGGTCACTAGGTAAAAGTAACTTACTCCTCGGATGAATTTTGCCTCTCCCTCTACTCTGGCTCTTTCGTCAGTATCTACTACGTCCAAGGCACTCAGTACGTTGTTTATCCGGTTGATGGTCTCATACGATTCCAACCAAATGGCAGATACTTCTGCATTATCTGTTAATATGGCTTTATTGAATATCTCTCGAGGTCCTATGAAGGATCCATTCCAGAAAAGTTCACCATTATCAGCTAATAGGTCAGCATGCAAAATATAGTCTCCGCTCCACAAGTCTCCAAATTCAGCGGTTCCTGCTTGGCTTAGACCACCATTACCAAGGGCATCATACGCCCCAACCAACGCGGCAATAACGTCATCTGACGTGCCTAAAGCAGTATCATCTGAAATGGACTGCCGCGGTTCCACGTCTAACCTGCTGTCACAAGCAACTACCACAAGTAGTGCCAGTACAGCTAAGGTTAAAATGTTTGTATATGTTTTTATTCTATTCTTCATCTTTTCAAGATTTAAAATCCAATGTTTAATCCTACGCTCAAGGTACGGGGCTGGGGTGCAGCATAAAAGTCGTTTCCAAGCCCAATGTTTCCAGCTAAGAAATCCGTATTTACTTCAGGATCCCAACCCGCTCTGCCATCATCACCGTATTCAGTGAAAGTCAATAAATTCTGACCACTTACATAAACACGCAAACTACGCAGGTTTATATTCTCTAATAAAGCTGAAGGCAAATTGTAGCCTAAGGTTATGGTCTTAAGTCTCACGTAAGATCCATCCTGTAGGTATCTGGACGACTGGGCCGTACCGTTTCCACCAAACAAGCGTGCTTGAGGAACATCGGTGATATCTCCTGGGTTTTGCCAGCGATTCAATTGATATACAGTATTGTTATCGAAGAAGTCTCCACTGGTCTCTTGAAAACGTCCGGCACCATTGTATACATCAAGTCCTTGAACAAATTGGAAGAATATATTAAGGTCTATTCCTTTAAACGAAAAGGCATTGGTTAATCCACCAATAAACTCAGGGTTAGGATCACCAATTACTACTTGTGTTGCGTCATTAACATTGTTGGTGGTTCCTTCGGTGCCATCATTTAAGAAATAAAGGGCATCACCATTTGCGGGATCGACTCCAGCATACTCAGGTCCAAAGAATACCCCAATAGATTCTCCTTCTACAGCCCGGTTTATAAAACCGCCTTCAATAACCTGGCCGTTCAAATTGAGAATTTCGTTCGTGTTCCAAGCAATATTAAAGCTGGTAGTCCAGCCAAACTCTCCAACTAAGTTGGTAGAATTTAACACGATTTCCAGGCCTTTATTTTCCAATTCACCAACATTCCGAGTTTGTGTTCTAAATCCGGTGGTACCCGGTACGTTCACATTCAACAGCAAATCTTTGGTGTCTTTTTCGTAGTAATCAATCTCACCACTGATGCGGTCATTAAATAGACCGAAGTCAATACCAATATCAATTTGGGTAGTCTCTTCCCATTTTAGATTTGGATTAGGCGTTTGGGTAGGTGCCGTACCGGCCACACCGGAGTAAGAACCACTTCCATTGAACAATCCTCGGGAAGGGAAATTACCTATTTCAGCATTTCCTACAATACCCCAACTAGCTCTAAGTTTTAAGAAGCTTAAAATATTCGAGCCACCCATAAAGGGTTCATTAGAGATAATCCAACCCGCTGATGCTGCTGGGAATGTACCGTATTGTTCGTTCGCTCCAAATCGAGAAGAACCGTCTACACGACCACTCAAGCTAAATAAGTAGCGGTCTTTGAATTTGTAGTTGGCTCTGGCAAAATAGGACAGGAATCTAGAATTAGATTCTGTGGAAGTACCATCAGTAAACTCCGCAGCACTAGCAATCTGCTGGAATCTATCATTTGGGAATTGCTCACCTTGAACAAAACTTACGTCGGTTCTAAATTGCTGATAACTGATACCACCTGTAGCAGTCAAGCTGTGGTCTTCATTAAAGTCTTTGGTATAGGTCAAATAACTTTCCGTCACATAGTTGGCAACCTGAGCCCATCTATTTACCCCAGTTCCGTTTCTACCTCCGTCACCGGAATTCGTCTCGCGCCCAAAAAACTGCTCATCATTTTGAGTAAGCAAGTCGAAACCGAATTTGGTAGTAAACTTCAAGTCATTAGTAATCTTATAAGACCCGTAAAGATTCGTCAAGTTCCGGAATACCACAGTCTCAAAGTTTGAAAAGTCACGGTGCAACAAAAAGTTGTAATACAACGTGTTGTTGTTTAACCCTCCAGGTCCATCTTCGTCAAATGGAGATTGGACAGGTGATTGCGCGATAGCTTGTAGAGGCGTTGAAAACCCGTTGTCAGTAGACAGTCTTTCATTTAGACTTCTTGACAAGGAAAAATTTAACCCAAAGCTTAGCTTATCATTAGCGTCATGGTCCAGATTAATTCGTGTAGAATATCGCTCGAATTCGTTGCTGGTTAATAACCCTGATTGATCCGTGTACTGACCTGAAATGTAAAATCTGGTCTTATCTGTTCCACCACTAGCTGAAATATCTACTTGCTTAACACCAGCATCTTGGAAGGCTAATTCTTGCCAATCCGTGTCGAAATTTTGAGGATCGTCCCAACCTGGAACAAAAATGTCATAAAGTCCATCCCTGGTAAGTCCAAATACTGTACCGCCTACTGTACCGTCACTAGATGAATTCGCGAAAGCTTCATCAAACAACTCAAAGTATTGATCTCTGTTTAACCAGTCAACCTTATTTGAAGGCTCACTAGTACCCCAAAGCAAGTCAACATTAAATTGTGTTTTACCGCTTTTCCCTCTTTTAGTGGTAATTAATACCACCCCGTTAGCCGCTCTTGACCCGTAAATAGCAGATGCACTAGCATCTTTCAATATTTCAATAGACTCAATGTCATTGGGGTTAATATCGGAAAGTGGGTTGGTAATAGCCGTGTTTATAGATAAATCTTCAGTCGTGATAGGAACACCATCAACCACATACAAAGGTTGGTTTGAAGCTGATACTGAAGCAGATCCCCGTACTCTTACGGCAATACCTTGTCCAAGTTTACCATTGTTGGATTGAATATATACTCCTGCGGCACGACCTTGAATAGCTTGTTCAAAACTATTAACAGGAATATTCTGAATATCCTCTCCGCTTACCTGGGCGATATTACCGGTAAGGTCCTGCTTTATCTGAGTACCATATCCTACTACGACGACCTCAGAAAGTTCAGTAACATCCGCAACCATGGTTACATCAATTACAGAACGATTTCCAATAGCGATCTCCTGTGTGATAAAACCAATGGAAGA
>JAJCYK010000315.1 GCA_029262935.1 Cytophagales bacterium
TACGAGCATTCCCCAATTCACAAAACTTGTATTCACCCCAGTTGGTGGAGGGGTTTTTTAATAAGGGCCACACACTTTTTCCAGGGCTGTTAATGGCCTCCTTGAGGGTATCTGCAAGTACTACTCCCGCTGCTTCGAGCAAGGTACTATGTAAGTCACAGGTGCTAACTGCTTGCGATATTCGGCGCTCTTTTGGTATGCCTCGAGGCCAAGTCAATGTCAAGGGTACCAAGATGTTTTCCTGATAGAAATTTTGAGGTCTGGTGGCGTTTCCTTTACCATATAAACCGTGGTGGCCGTTCATGTGGCCATGATCTGAAGTGTACACAATTAATGTATTTTCCAACATGTTTTGAGCTTCCAAGTAGTCGATTATCCGGCCAATTTGTAAATCCATCATCTCTACTCCGGCATAGTATTGGGCTAGTTGTTCTTTGTGGTCTGCGGGAATTTTATTTGCCGCGCTTCTGGCAGGCAAATGTGAGCCAGCCCCGTTGGGTACCTCCTGTAAGTTTTTATTTCTAAAAGGGGCTACTAACCGCTCAGGCTGCCCTTCAAAAGGTGCATGGGTGTCAACCAATCCTAGGAATAAGAAGAACGGTTCGTCGGATCTATGATCCATAAAATCGATAGCTTTGTCGGTTAGCCGTTGCGATTGAAATCCGTCGAGAGTTAAGGAATCTCCTTGATCTGAAAAATGTACACCTCCCCGATGTTGGTATTGATTGCTCCATCCGGCAGGTGCTACATCGTAGCTAAACCAGTAGTCGAAGCCGCGCTGGACACGGGCGCTATTGGTAGTAGCATGCCACTTGCCTACCAAGGCCGTTTTGTATCCAACTCCTTGCAGCAACTCACCTAAAAAGGTCTCGTTAGCAAGCCATCCGTGATCAAATTTAGCACTCTCCGATAAGAAATCATGAACTCCATGTTGAGAAGGCATGCGCCCTGTAAATAAACTAGCTCTCGAAGGGCTGCATACTGGTGATACGGCATAGGCTTGACTGAATGTCACCCCATGTTTTGCCAGCCAAACCATGTTTGGGGTATGTAAATCCCGATTACCATATACTTCCGAAGCCCATTGACCGTGATCATCCGCCATAATTACCACGATATTAGGAGCCCTAGCTACTTGGTCCTGGGAATCGATTTGTCCCTGCGTTTCGGTTACGTTAGAGACTGTCAGGGCCAACCAAAAAGCGAAAATCGAAATAAGGTAGTTTTTCATAATAGGTATGGTAAGGATTGATTCTCAATAATGCAAGTGGTATTGGTTTTAATCCCCTCTGGAAGCTTTTAGAGAAAAAAAAGAGGCCCTAAGGCCTCTTCTAATCTTATAAAGGATTTCAAACTTTAAAAGGTATATCTCAATCCAAATCGAGCATTCCAGCGTGCACTATTTACACCCGACTGAATTATACTATAAGGATTTCCTGGATCTGCAAAAGAATAGGTTGGTGTATTTGTACCAGGCAAAAAGCCCACAAAGTTAACCAATTGGAAGTTTTGATTGTCACCGACTTGGTGTCTTCTACCCCAATCTTTATTCAAAAGATTAGAGAAGTTAAAGATATCAATAGAAATCTCTAACGTGTGTTTACGACCTCCTTTGTTAATATAGATTTCCTGGGCAGCTCTTAAGTCCAAAATGCTTTCAAATGGCATTCTTGCACCATTGCGTTCTGCATAATCTCCTCTACGATCACTAAGATGATCGTCACCAGAAATAAAGGCATCTAAAGCTCCCCATTGGGCTGAAGCATTTGCCTCAGAAACTTCCGCCACCATTGTTCCTCCCATGCCATCATCCACCATTTCACCAAAAATTATCTCATTCGCATTGGCAGGAACGTAAATTAAGTTACGAGGTTCGTCAAGCGTGGGATCATCATTGTTAAGGGTTCCGTCATTATCGCTATACACATATGAAAATGGCAGCCCATCTTGACCATTGTAAAACAAGGAAAGCGAGCTAGCAAAATTCTTCCCATATTCCTTTCGATAGGAGACGAAAGAATTTATTCTTGATCCAGTAGAAAACTGTGATCTTTGTAATCCTGCTGGACTATTTCTACCATTTACACTATGGTATTCCTGCCATTGTGAAGAATTGATAAATACCGTTCCGTCAAATAAAGACTCTGCATGGGTATAGGAGTATGCCACGCTGGCCATAAATCCGTTGTCAAACGGCTTTTGAAGTTGAGCCGTAAAACTGAAGGTATTTCCTTCGCTAGTATTTGTTGCCAGGGTAATATTCGTATACGTAGGGTCAATTGCCGTAGCATCAAATATGGGTCGATCGTCAGGCGTGCCTGTAAGGTTCCCTACTGAGTTTAAAGGCTTGTTTAACTGCTGATAAATGATATCATTTACTTTCTTGGTATACTGTAAATCAATAGTAGCAATTAATCCCCACCATGGCAATTGTTTGTCCATGCCTAGGGTAGCTTTGAATATTTGCGGGAATTTAAAATCCTCGGCAAATAAATCGATATCACCCTGAGGCCCACCTGTTACTGCAGGTTGATTGTTAAGGTCCGGCTCAAATGGAATACCGCCAGCACCTGGAGGCGCAAATCCTGCTCCATTGAACATAAACGTAAATCCACTAGTTAAGCCATTTCGGAGATAAACACCACCCGGCCATACATAGGGTATCCGACTGGTAAAAATTCCCATACCACCACGTAACTGCATGGTTTTATCGCCTCTTATGTCCCAGTTGAATCCAATTCTAGGGCTCCAATGGATTTGTGTACTTGGCACTTGTCCGGCGGTAGCGCCCTCCAAGTTATACCCTGCGGCCTCAAGTAAACCTCTGGTTGTGTTGTCAAATTGGCTATTGGCAGGGCCATCATCCAAGAAAATTGGAATATCCACACGCAACCCACCAGTTAGTTTTAATTTATCATTGACTTGGAATTCGTCCTGTGCATAAAATCCTAATTGCAGTGAGTTAAAATCTGCTGCTACGGAAACGGCATCGTCACCGATATTTACATCTGCTTGCTCGTGCCCATACAGATATATAAATGCCTCTTCAGATTTGAATTTATCAATGGAGCTAAATCCGTATTGGGGCACATGGAAAGGCAAGAATAGATTAAATATACTGAAGAACTCGTTGTGTGTACCAAAAGTCAAAGTATGTTTCCCCCGGTACAGATTGAAATTATTGGTGATAGTAATCACATCTTGATTTACCACATTCGCGTGTGAAAACGGCTCACTTCCTAACTGTATCTGCGCACCGTTGGCCCCATCATTAATCGCAATACTTGGGAATGGCTGACCCGTTACCTCGCGATCGTCTCTAACTGTGGTGATACCAAGTATAAAGCTGTTGGAGGAATTGGCAAAATTGCTTTTTAATTCTAAAGAGCCCGAGTTAGTAATGGAAGGAAACGTTTGTCCACTATTGGAAAAGAATACATTTGAATTTGTGGTTTGTGGAGGTCCTACTTGACTTGCCTTAGTGTATCGGTACCTTAACGAAAGTTTATGCTTTTGACTGATGTTGTAGTCCAGGTTGAACATAAATTTTTCTCCCTCTAAGAGGTTGCTGGTGTTTAGGAAATTACCTGGCTCATAATTATATGTATTACGGACAAAGTCGGCCAGGTCTTCAAAATCAGCAGTCGTGGCGTCTCCTAAGTATTCGTTAATAGCGAATGGCTGGGGTGTTTCATCTCTTTGAATCTCCGCCAGGGCAAAAAAGAACAACTTATCCTTTATTATAGGACCGCCTAGTCTAAAACCATATGTTTTATTACTAAAGTCAGGCAATTTAATGCGATCTACACTGGAATCATCAGTGGGAGTTTTTCCAGAAAAGCCTTCATTACTAACCAGGTACCAAGCTGACCCCTCCAATTCATTAGAACCGGTACGTGTTACCGCGCTGATTCCCGCTCCTGCCAGTCCACCGAGTCGCACATCATAAGGAGCCAACACAATTTGGAATTGCTCAATACCATCAACACTAATAGGTGAAATTCCTGTCTGACCACCATTGGTTCCGGAATTAGCTAAACCAAAATAGTCGTTGGTTGCCGCACCATCAATAAAAATGGAATTATAACGGTTGTTAAGACCACCAAACGAAATTGCCCCGTTAATACCAACATTAGTATTAGCTAAGGGAGTTAATCTGGTGAAATCATTTAAACCCCGGCTTACCGTGGGTAGCTGTTGAATCGCATAATCATTAACAACTGTTTCTGGTGCCGATCGGTTTCCATCAAATACTTCTCCGGAACCGGCCAGAACCTCTATAGCTTCCAATTCTGTTACCTGGTCACTCAACTGAGCATCCAAGCGGAAGGTTTGGCCTAAATCGAGATAAACACCATTTCTGGTATAGGTTTCGAATCCCACGAAACTTACCGTTATGGTGTAAGGTCCACCTACGTTCAAATTATTTAAGCGATATGCTCCGGTAGCATCCGTGGCGTTACCAAATTGAGAATTGGTAGGCACATGGAGTGCAATTACTGTTGCACCGGGAACTGCTTCGCCATTGGCATCAGTGATGGATCCATTCATGCTAGAAGTGGTAGTCCCCTGACCTGAAGCAAACTGCATACCAAGTACCATAATGGCGCTTAGCATAAGAAATTTTAGTAAGGATTTAATCATAGTAGTTTAGCTTAGTGAATATTTGAGCAATAACCGTTTGACAGGGTTAGGTCAAATTACTAACAATAATACTATATGATTTTCATTAATAAAAGCAGCTTTATTCATCTTACCCAAATAATTGCAGTTTTAACAATAAGGTAACTTTGGTAAAGTATTGACTTTAAAAGCGAGGGTACAATAAGACTGCATCTGGAGCATTTGGGATACGATTTAAATGAAAAAAGCCCTCACATGAGGGCTTTTTTCGTTTTTCTCTTGGGAAAAGTTAGTTGCCACCAAAAATGTAGCGTAATCCCAATTGCATTTGCCAACGTGAGC
>JAJCYK010000316.1 GCA_029262935.1 Cytophagales bacterium
AAATCTCCAAGAAGATACCTGGGACATCCCCAATTGGGATGGCAACGTACCCGTGGGAGAATAAATGGCACGACTATAGGTCGTCCTTATGGGACTGGGAACAAAACGCATCTACAAGGCTGGGGACAGGTCGCCCTTAGCGGGCTAGAAAGAGGGCTTCCCACGTGGGTGGATACAGAGACATAAATACAGGTCGCCCCTAGCGGGCTTGGTTATGACGTACCTGAAGCACTAGGAACGGGAATTAAGAAATAAAACAATCTTACTGGGCCAGGAACGGCACGTACCTGTGGAGTAAGAAGCAGGACGCCGTTATAATGCCTGGATGCCCCTTAGGGGCCATCTGTTCCTAGAAAATTCCATGTAGCGGGTACTAGCTCTGTATGAGCGGCCTGTATTTTTTCATTACAGGCTATCCATTCCTTAGAAAATTTCTTTCACTACTCTTCCGGCAACATCCGTAAGCCTGAAATCCCGGGATTGGAATCGATAGGTAAGTTTCTCATGGTCCATTCCCAAAGCATGTAACATAGTCGCTTGCAAATCATGAACATGAACTTGGTCTTTTATTCCCTGATAGCCTACTGCGTCTGTTTCGCCATAAGAAACACCCCCTTTAATTCCTCCACCAGCCAGCCATACGGTATAAGCATCCGTTTGGTGATCACGCCCTGCAAATGGTGAATTTACTCCTACTCGATTCTCTTGCATGGGGGTACGTCCAAATTCTGCGCCCCAAACCACCAGCGTTTCATCCAACAATCCCCGTTGTTTTAAGTCCATTAATAAAGCGGTCATGGGTCGATCAATTTCCGCACACCTGTCCACAAAACCATTATTCAAGCCATTCACCCTATTATCTCCATGCGTGTCCCAACCCCAATGAAAAAGTTGAATAAAGCGCACATCACGTTCTGCTAGCCGACGAGCCAACAGGCAATTATTTGCAAATGATGTTTTACCGGGCTCCGTTCCGTACAGATCGTGTATGTGTGGCGGTTCTTGGTTGATGTCGGTGGCTTCAGGTACTGATATTTGCATCTTAAAAGCCATCTCATATTGCGCGATCCTCGTTAAAATCTCCGGGTCCTGAAACTCCTGATATTGTTGTTCATTAATTTTGTTGATGGCACTAATAGACTTCTGTCTTAACTCCCTGCTCATTCCCTTGGGATCAGAAACATAAAGTACCGGATCCCCTTGTGACCTGCATTGTACCCCTTGATAAACTGTAGGTAAGAACCCGCTTCCCCATACGCTTTTTCCCGCACTTGGTGTATTCCCCCCAGACACGAGGACAACATATCCTGGCAAATTTTCGTTTTCCGAGCCCAGCCCGTAGGTGACCCAAGAACCCATGGAAGGGCGACCTAATCGAGGGCTTCCGGAGTGCAATAATAATTGAGCTGGAGCATGATTGAACTGATCGGTGTGCATGGCTTTTAAGAAGCATACGTCATCCACCACCTTAGTGAAATTGGGTAAACGATTGGACACCCAGGCGCCACTTTGACCGTGTTGACTAAACACTGCTTGTGGGCCTAACATCTTTGGGGTTCCAGAGATAAAAGCGAAATTCTTCCCTTCCAATAATGACTCTGGACACAACTGCCCATCTAGTTTTTCTAATTCAGGTTTGTAATCAAATAGCTCCAGTTGAGAAGGAGCGCCCGCCATGTGAAGAAATATTACTCGCTTTGCTTTAGGGGCAAAATGGGCAAATTTGTCCAAGATCTTCTTGGCAGCCGATTCCGTGACATCCGGTGTAGACATGGGATTACATCCCAGCACAGAGCCCATAGCAATTCCCCCTAACCCCGTAGAGCATTGCTTTAGGAAATGACGCCTGGTGGTTAACTGATTTTTTAGATAATGGGCCTCCTGGATTAAATGCATGATTATTCTTTCATAATAAAACTATCCAGGTTAAGTATAGCATTGGCTACCAATGCCATAGGCCCTTCTAGATTTGATCCTTTCTCAGAGGCAAGTTGTATGGTGTTCTCAGATAAACCTGCCGATCCCTCGTGATACAAAGCTTCCAGGATGGTTAGTACTTCTGCAGGAGGTTCCTGCATCAAGGCACTATAATATCCCGCCTTTATAGCCTCTGTTAGCCCTCCCTCGACTACCGACATGCGTTTTGCTAAGGCATTTGCGGCCTCTATATAAACAGGATCATTTAAAGTAACCAAAGCTTGTAAAGGTGTGTTGGTTCGAATGCGTCGAGATACGCACAGCTCTCGGCTAGGGCTGTCAAAGCTCATCATGCTGGGGTAGGGAGCGGTCCTTTTCCAATAAGTATACAATCCTCTTCTATACCTGTCCTCGGCTGTGGTTTCCCACTTTTGGCTGTTGTATATCACTTGCCAAATACCTTCCGGCTGGACTGGCATTACACTTCTACCTCCAATCGTTTCATTCAGTAAACCGCTTACAGCTAGCGCTTGATCTCTAATTTGTTCTGAAGACAACCGGAATCGAGCCCCTCTCGAAAACCACTGATTGTATGGATCCTTTTCTAATTTATCGGGAGTGGTTTTGGATGATTGACGATACGTCGCAGATAATAGGACTGACTTCAAAAGTTCCTTAATACTCCACTGATACTCGTTCATAAATTGTAATGCTAAATAATCCAATAGTTCTGGATGAGTAGCGGAAGATGCCTGTGTCCCAAAATCTTCTACTGTGGGTACAATTCCATTGCCAAACAACTGTTCCCACAGGCGGTTTACCATAACTCTGGAGGTAAGCGGGTTTTCCGGAGAAACCAACCATTTAGCTAAGGCCATTCTGTCCTTGCCGATGGAATTGTCACGGCTCAAGGTTTGTGGTAATTGTGCCACTACCGTATCCGTTGGAGTCAATCTGCTTCCTCGATCAAATACCCGGGTAGTTCTGGCAAATCCTGGGGTTTTGGCTTTCATGATAGGCGTAAGGTCAGCCTTCGACCTGAGTTCCAAAAGCTTTGCTTGTTGTGCCTCGATCTGCTTACTACTTATGGCTCCTTGGTATTGAAGTTCTATCTCTTTAATTGCTACCAGGCCGTCCGGTGCTTTAGCACTGACATTGATTAATTCAAAGACTAAATCATGGGTACCCGAGAAAGTCGGTATCAGGTAAGTCTCCTTGATATACTTATAGTCCCAAACATTGGCAGCCTTAAGGCTGGTAAAGGGCAAATCTTTTGATTGGATCAAGGTGCCATCCAGGCTATCCAAATAAACACGTATTCTAGCATCTGGTCCTTTGGTGGCAAAGTTATAACCAATGGCTTTAATCCCATCCATGGAAATGTCTTGAAATTTAAAGAAGAGCCTTTTATCTAGACCTTCATTAAAATTTACCAGGTGATTGCTTACAGATCCATCATTGTTAATGAGAACATTTAGAAAGTCATCACAGTTTTGTGGTATTAGCTTTGGAAAAAGTGCCGCTGCCAGGCGCCCAGATAGCGATGGGTCATTCGCACGGAAAGGGCCCGTTTTTTCTTTTTCCAGAAATGTGATTACTTCTTCCAATTCGGCCGTAGTTACAGAATCCCAAAGGGGCAACGACGGCGCCATTGAGCTTAAATCTGCATCTTGGGTATTGTTAAAATAGGCCATCAATTGATAATACTCCCGGTGTTCAAAAGGGTCATAGGGATGACTGTGACATTGGACGCACCCTATTGAAGTGGACTGCCAGACTTCAAAGGTAGTATTCAAACGGTCCATAACTGACGCGGTTCGAAATTCTTCATCAATAGTTCCTCCTTCTGTGTTGGTCATGGTATTGCGATGGAAAGCCGTGGCAATCAGTTGATCGCTATTCGGGCTGGGTAAAAGATCGCCGGCCAATTGCTCAATAGTAAATTGATCAAAGGGCATGTCGCTATTGAAGGCATCAATTAGCCAATCGCGATACCGCCAAATATTACGATGATTATCCGCTTCATAACCGTTAGAATCTGCGTAA
>JAJCYK010000317.1 GCA_029262935.1 Cytophagales bacterium
ATTGACTTTGATGGAGATGGAGACCTTGACGTTTTTATGGAAAACCATCAATTCGGTATGGATATTTTGGAAAATAATGGTACCGGCACCTTTACACATTACTCCCCAAATACCAATTTAAGAGGCTTTCCAAGTAACGGAACCACCGGAGATTATTCAGTAACATCAGATTTAGACAATGATGGAAATGTAGACATTATAGCTCGTAGGCAAGGTACTACCAACACCTCGAATCAAATTGATGTATTTATCAACGATGGCGACGGCACATTTTCTGAAAACAACGATGTTAATTTAGAAACAGCAAATGGAGCAAAAGGAGGGGTAGCTGTGGCCGACTTTGATAACGATGGGGATTTTGATTACATCTGGACGAATAATGGTTCTTCTACCGCTGCCAACACCGTAACTATAGTAGAGCAGGACGGAGTGGGTTCCTTAAACTTCTCCCTGCCTATCGTTACCGTTACCGCGGGAGATGATGGAAGCCTTACGGCTTTACCCATCAATCAAAACATTGAAGGCATAGCGGTTTCCGACATAAACAACGACGGCAACGTTGACGTATTTTTAGCAGCGGCCTCCGGTACTTCCTATCTTTTATTAAATAATACTTCAGGTCCCGGGAACTTTAGTTTTATCCATGATAACAGCGGGGTTTCAAATACCAGCTCCAATCCCATCAATGTTAATGCGGATGGCGAGGGTTTGGCATTTGGGGATTATGACAACGACGGAGACATGGACTTTTATTTAAACATTAACAATGGAGCCAATCAGTTGTGGCAAAATAACATTACGGCTACCCCCACTAATTATTTAAAAGTAATTCCTGAAGTGGACCTAGGAAGTGGGATCACCAGGCCTGCCATCGGAGCGACGGTAATTGTAAGTGATGGATGCAATATTTTTTCAGGTTTACAAGAAGTCAGTGGAGGAGTGGGACATGGATCACAAAATGATAGCCGGTTGCACTTCGGGTTACCAAGTGGAAGCAGTAACCTATATAAGGTGGAGATTGGGTTTGTACGACCCAATGGTGGCAGTAGAACTGTGGTGACCAAATACGTAACACCCTCGGCTCTGACCAACCAAACATTAACGGTATTGGATACAGATGCTAGTGATGCCAGTAGGGAGCCGGTAGCGGTAAATGACTTGGCAAGTACTGATGAAAATGTGTTGGTAAGTATTGCCGTGCTATCCAATGATTCCGACCCCAACGGAGAAGCCTTGACTTTAGCCATTAGCACAGGGCCCACCAACGGGATAGCCGTCCTTAATGGCACGAATATAGATTATACTCCAAACGTGGGTTTTTTTGGAACCGAAACCTTCACTTATACGATCACGAATACCTCAGGATTGTGTGCTGAGGCAACAGTATCCGTGACCATTTCACCACCCTTTCTCTCAGGGTACGACTGTCGTAAAACCATCACTATAGATGTAAATGAAGTTAGTGGTAGCTCGGATTTAACGGGCTTTCCGTTAATGATCAGTTTTACAGATGCAGATTTAGCTACTACTGCAAATGGCGGAGATGTAACCAATGTCAACGGCTACGATATCACATTCACTGAATCCGACGGTACTACCATATTGGATCACGAAATACTTAGTTATACGGATACGGATGGCTCCTATTTGGCATTCGTAAATGTAACCGCTATTAGTGCCAGTCAAAATACTGATATAATTATGTATTATGGAAATAGCGCGGTGACTTTAAACCCATCGTCCACGGGCACCTGGGATTCCGACTATGAAGCCGTTTTGCACTTACAAGAATCAGGTAATGGTAGTGATAACGAGTTTTTAGATGCCACCGCAAATGCGCATCATGGAACCGGAGGGGGGTTAGCTGGAGCTGGAACCGCTTCAGGTACTCCTAGTCGAACTACCGGTAAATTTGGGTTCGCACAGGATTTTAATGATGGAGATTCGCCTCAAAATCACATCCGATTGGATGCCGTTTCAGACGCGGCCTGGACTGCGGTGACTGTACAGGCTTGGATAAATTCAGATGACACCGGTGACGATCGTGTTTTTGGAAAGTCCTGGGGCACAGGAAGCAATCAGCAAACATGGTTGCTACGAAAGACCGGAGCAAACATTGGGGTAAGAATGCGTACTAATTCTAATAACAACACAGGATTTGATCCTTTCGGTTATAGCACCGGCACCTGGTATCACGCCGCGGCTACATGGGATGCCTCTGACAATCAATTAAGAGTATTTGTAAATGGGGTGCAGCAAGGAAACACCACTTTAAATGGATCCACTATCTACACCACACCTTCTGTGGATGAACCTACAATTGGCAACACGGCTACTTTAAACAGGGGTTTTGATGGACAGATCCAAGAAGCCCGGGTTTCAAAAATTGCTAGATCAGCAGATTGGCTACTAACTGAGTTTAATAATCAAGATGATCCCGCTTCTTTTTATACCGTTGGGCCAGAAGATTGCAGCACGGTATTGGCTATAAGTTTGCTGCAATTTGATGTTTCTTATAATCGGTTGAAACGACAAGCGGAGTTAACCTGGCGAGCCAGTTACGACGATCTAAATGATGAAGGGTTTGATATTCAACGGTCTTGGGACGCTCTAGAATGGCAAACATTGAACTTTGTACCGATCAGTGGAGAACTGAATCAAACGGTCACTTATGATTACATAGACCAAGAGGTTTCCAACTTCGGTAAAAACATTGCGTATTACCGCCTAAGAATTAAGGAAGCAGATGGAGTAGTATCCTTTTCAAATATCCAGCGGATCTTTGTGGACCAAGCTCAATTTGAAGCAGACATTTATCCTAACCCCACCTACACCAATGCCATTACCATTCGGATATCAGGGTCAAATGGATTGCCCAAGCTGGACCTTATTACTCTGGACGGAAAATATCTTATGGAACAGGTGAATATAAATGGCAGTGAGGATCTTATTTTACTGCCAGGGATATCGCCAGGAACATATATTCTACGATTGTATTCAGAAGATTTTATAACTTACCGACGTCTTATTATCTTCTAATCTCGCATGCGTATTTTGTATACAGTTGTCTGTATGGCTCTATGGAGTTGCCAGCTTCAGGAACCGTCCCGGCAACAAAGTTTAACGGAAGACCTGGAGGAACAAGCCTTAAAGAGTCAGCTCCATGGCATGTCTGTGGTACTAATCAAGTCAGGTAAAGTCATATACAATCACAACTACGGCTTTGCCCAACCCAAGCAGCCCATTACTAACCACACCAAATTTAGAATTGCTTCAATTTCCAAATTGATTACCAGTGTAGCACTTATGCAATTGGTTGAGAAGAACATGGTGGACCTAGACGAAGACATCAGTGAATATCTTGGTTGGAAGTTGTTTAATCCAAAGTATCCCCAAACGTCCATTACGCTACGATTGCTACTCAGCCATCAATCCAGCATTAGAGACGGCATAGGTTATAGTACCTTTCTCCATGAAATGCATCAAAAGCAATTGGACCTTCAGGATTTATTTACGGCATCAGGTCCTTATTATACTTCAGACATGTTTGCAGATGAGTCGCCAGGAACATCTTTCAGCTATTCCAATGCTGCCTGGGGCATTGTAGCCACTGTAATAGAGATCCAAACAAGAGTAACTTTCGACAAATACTGCCGACAAAACATTTTCGATCCCATGGGAATAGCAGCCAGTTATAATGTCAACGATATTGCTCTGGAACACCTGTCCCCATTATATCGTTTTGAAGACGATCAATGGACAACTCAAGTGGATGATTATCAAGTGGACCCGAGACCCCAGCTTATGTACCCGGAGTACTATCCAGGCAAGAATGGAAGTATCTATGCTCCTCAAGGTGGTCTGCGATGTTCAGCCATGGACTTGTCAAAACTTGCTTTAATGTTTATGAACAAAGGTCAGTACAGAGGTTATTCTATATTACAAATGAAGAGTATTAAAATGATGTCCACCCCCCAATGGAAGTACGATGGATCGAATGGGGACACTTGGAATG
>JAJCYK010000318.1 GCA_029262935.1 Cytophagales bacterium
TTTTCTTTAATTTCATCATAGCTATCCTTGTCTTCCCAAGTATTTTTCGGAACAAGTAATTCTGAAGGAACACCTGGGCAGCTTGATGGAATTTCAAATCCAAATTCGGGATCAACGATCGTTTCTACACCGTTAAAATCATTATTGTGAATGGCATCAATGATGGCCCTGGTGTATTGCAATTTTATCCGGGATCCGGTTCCGTAAGCTCCCCCGGTCCAACCGGTATTAACCAACCAAGCTTTGGCGTCGTGCTTTTTGATCTTATCAGCCAGTAATTCTGCATATTTATTAGGGTGCCACATCATAAAAGCAGCTCCAAAACATGCAGAGAAAGTAGCTTGAGGTTCAGTAACGCCCATTTCTGTACCAGCGACTTTGGCAGTATATCCGGAGATGAAGTGATAACTTGCTTGTTCAGGACTTAGCTGACTAATGGGAGGCAAGACCCCAAAAGCGTCACAAGTCAAGAAAATCACATTATTGGCATTCCCAGCAACACAAGGGATCCTCACATTGTCGATGTAATCGATGGGATAGGATACCCGCGTATTTTGAGTAATGGAGGTGTCACTAAAATCAACTTCTCTCGTTTTTTGATCATAAACCACGTTTTCCAGGACGGTACCATAGCGAATAGCCTTATAAATGTCCGGCTCATTTTCAGCAGAAAGATCAATGGCTTTCGCATAACAACCTCCTTCAATATTGAAAACACCATTGTCTGTCCAACAATGTTCATCGTCACCGATTAATTCTCTTTTCGGGTCAGCACTCAATGTTGTTTTTCCAGTTCCTGAAAGACCAAATAAGACCGAAACATCTTCATTTTCGCCCACATTAGCGGAACAGTGCATTGGCAGTACATCTTGGAGCGGCATTAGGTAATTCATAATAGAGAAAATACCTTTTTTCATTTCTCCCGCGTATTCTGTACCAAGAATGACAATTTCTTTTTTCTCCAGGTCCACATCAATACTGGTTTTAGAGGTCATTTTTGTCGTATAGCGGTTAGCAGGAAAGCCTCCTGCGTTAAAGATCACATAATCAGGTTCTCCGAAGCTTTCTAATTCAGCTTTTGTTGGCAAAATCAGCATATTTTGCATAAATAAAGCATGGTAAGCCCTGGTACATACGATCCTTACTTTGATTCGGTAATTTTTGTCCCATCCAGCATAGGCATCTACTACGAACAACCGCTCTTTGGTGTTAAGATAATCCAAAGCCCGTTCATGATTGATTCTAAACGTATGCTCATCAAGTTCAATATTGATGTCACCCCAATCAATGTTATTTTCGGAATCAGGGTGGCGAACTATTCGTTTATCTTTAGGACTTCTGCCCGTCTTATCACCTGAATAAACGAGCAATGCACCCTTATCGGAAATCGCTGTACCTTTTTCATTTCGAAGACCGATTTCATACAGGACAGGTACACTGGAATTTCTAAGAATATCATTTACATTAATTCCATATTGATTGAGATCAAAGCTCATTATTATAAGAGGTTTAAGATGATAAATTAACTACATCAAAAAGTTAATGAGCAGAAGGACAAATCTTGACAACATAGATCAATATCGCTATTGATTATTGTCAATTAAAAACAGGGTTTTGAAATGTTCTAAGGCTTGGTACTATCAGTATTTTTTTGGTGGGGTCTAGTCTATATCCTACTCAAGATCGCTGGAGATAAACCTTAGGAAGCGCATTATGTGAGTTAAATCAATACGAACGTTATATATCTACTCTCAGCCACAAAGCGTCATTTAAAGGTAAGACCTGAAGGCCATTTATCTTTTTATAAAAGAACGGACGGCAATTCCTTCCTTGGACACCAGCCTGGTAATGTAGGTACCCGTAGGCCAGTTTTCCAAATCGATCCGCCATTGTAAAAATTCCTGCCCAGGCGTAGCCTCACTGTGCCAGACCACTTGCCCCAACAGGTTATGGATAGAGAGAGAGAGTCTTGAAAAGCTTACAGTTTGGTATTCAATCCACAGTTCTGTGTCTGCAGGTACAGGGAAAACCTTTAGTGCTCGGTCCTCTTGGTTATCTCCAATGGCTAACACTAAGTCGGGTCGCAGCATTTGTAAAGCCGGAATGAGTTGTCGACCCGTTTTAGGGTTTTCCCAAAACAATTGCATAAAGGCTCCTCCCTGTTGCTCAAAATACTCTATAAGTATGGGGTAATTCACCCCCGCTTCCAATGAAATAGTGCCGGACCATTCGGTGGGTGCTTGCGGCATCCATTGATCGATGATCAATTGATCATCAACCCAGAGACGGACCCCATCATCGGAAATGGTATAAAATGTGTAATCTTCTGTAAGCAAAGGTCTTATAAACCCAGACCAACGGGCCGTAAAGAAATCATTAGTTATCAAATCATCCGGAGAGTCATTGCCCCAATTAAAATCAATCTGCTCATCAATTCTTTGTAGTGTGGGTGCACCATCAAACGTTTGATCCTGGTCACTCCAGTACCTGCCCAATAGACCATCACCAGTACCTAGGGCCGTACCCTGGTAATTTGCTATTAAACTTAAGGGCTGCTCAGGAATATTGAATGTAAAGAATTCGGCTGTGCTACCGTCAGCCCAGTCTTCGAATACATAGTAATTGGTTTCATCTTGCTGGGCTATCGGTGCTTCTAAAGTCCGAGTAATCCCCACCGCGCCGGTAATGGTAGCAGGAGTGGCGGTGAGCTTGCCATCCACATTGATCATCAATCCTGGCGGGTTGGTGTTTAACACAAATTCTGACTTCTGAGGAAATACATCCTGAAAAACCACTTGTGTTAAGCCTTCACTGTCCGTGGCTTGTAAATAAACCCGATACCATACATTATCGCTGGTCTCACCTACTCTAGGAATCTCATAGGTGCCTTGACTTTGCCCTGATACGGGAGCGAGTCCCGGATGAGTGTGTTCATCGTGATGAAAATCGATCCACCAGGTAAGTTGCGCGTTTGATAAACTGCCGTCTTCAGCATCTGAAGCGCTTCCGCTATAGGCAATCGTGCTTCCAGCTTGATAAAGTAGACCAGCAGTAGGTGTAGTAATAATCGGAACCGGTCGGGTATTGGAAGTGACAGAGAGTATGGCCGCTTCACTGGTATCTGTGCCTTCGTCGTTAGTTACGATACACCTAAAGGCAACACCGTCATCTCCCAACAAGGCTGAGGTAATAACATAAGTTTCTCCTGTAGCTCCGGCAATACTTACGCCATCCTTTTGCCATTGATAGCCGATTGGTTCGCTTCCTGATACGCCTATGGAAAACTCTGCTGATTCCCCTGCAACCACCAATACTGATTCCGGTTGCCGTGTTACATTCGGGGCTCCGCTACCGGTAAACGTAATTTTCCACAAATGCCCATCATCGGTACTGGTGTTGTCCTGTTGAGAGCCTCCCCCTATACCTGCGCGCTCCAGATAGTACATATCACCTTCTGGGGTCACCACCATAGCTAAAGGTCGATTGATCTCCGTAGCAAAAGTTTCTATAATACTACCGTCAACTGGATCCAGTACCTTCATATACCCTTCACAATAATCAGCGAAGAAGTATTTACCTCGGTACATTTCAGGAAAAGATGGGTTCGCCGGGTTATAAAATGCCGCACCAATTATAGAGCAACCCAGATCGTGAGGGTAAGAATAAATAGGGTCTTGATAATTAGCCGGAGGTACTTCTGTGGTAATGGGTCCTTCAATGGTAGGCCAACCATAATTTTTCCCCGGCAGTACGTCGTTAACCTCCTCGTAGTCCCCGCCTCCTACATCGTTGCAGAAGATTCTTCCCGTGCCCGGTTGGATATCAAAAGTAAAAGGGTTTCTAAATCCCAATGCCCAGATGGCACGAAAGTCACCGCTTGCCGTATTAAAAAACGGATTATCCGTAGGT